>DAOMFF010000037.1:0-9479 GCA_035429665.1 Azonexus sp. | reverse complement strand
CCATTGGACACCAGATGGCGCGCCGCCTTGAAGGCTGGCACGGCGGCGTGATGTTCGCCGTATTCGTTGTCCCACCCATAGTTGGCGTCCGCAAACGCCTTGCCGAGACGCACCTCGCCGGCCGGAATGTCCACCAGCCTGTTGTCGGGCTGCGCACCGGAGAGGCCACACGGCACCCATGCCGGATGCGGGCGCACATAGTCGAGGCGGTGCTGACGAATCAGGACCGACGAGGTCTCGAGGTGAATCCGTTCGTGCTCGATGCCCATCACGATCACCCACCACGGGTTCTCCCAGTCGATCGGCAGGGTCAGCGGCGCATTGCGGATGATCGCATCGACCGCGGCGCGCACCCGGTTGCGATAGTCCCTGACCGCGGCCACGGTCGGCCAGTCGTAATTGGCTTCATTAAGATCGTCCCAGCTCATTTCATCGACGCCGATGGCGAACATCGACTCGAAACGGGGATTGATCCGTTCCTTGAGCAGACCGGCCAGCAGCAGCTTGTTGATGAAGAAGGTCGCCGTGTGGCCGAAGTAGAAAATCAGCGGGTGACGCAGCGCGATCGGCTTTGCGAAATACGCTTCGTCGCAGGTCAGAACCTCGAACAACTGCTCGTAGCGGTCGAATGTCCGGTGAAAATAGTCGAGAATCCGCTGCCGGCTACGTGCCGGATCGGCATCGGCGAGGGGTGGGGTGCGGGGGAAGAGCGCTGCTGACATGGAATTCGAGTAGGGCAATGAACGGTTGGCAGAATGGCAATTAGATCACGATGGCGGACTATCGCGTGGGTATGAGCATTTCCCGGACCTCGCCGCGCCCCGGGTTGAAACTGTTGACCGAATGCGGCGAGGCAAAACCGATCGATAAACCGCAGATCAGGCGATAGTGCCCCGGGATGGCGAAGGCGTCACGCACCGGCCCCGCCCAGGTGGCCAGCGCACCCTGGGCGCAGGTCGCGAGCCCGTGCGCCTGCGCGGACAGCATCAGCGTCTGGAGAAAGATTCCGGTATCGAGGATGGAAAACTCGCGCAGCCCCTGATGGGCAAACAAGAAAATGACTGTCGGTGCGCCGAAAAACTCGAAGTTGCGGCGCATCTGGCGGTTTCGCGCAGCCTTGTCGTGGCGGGCGATGCCCAGCAGCTCGTACAGCCCATGCCCGGTTGCGCGGCGCCGCGGCTGAAGATCGGCCGGGTATGCGAAATTGGTCGCGAAATCGCCGTCGGGCAGCCCCTTGCGCGTCGCCAGCAGTTTCAGCTTCCCCCACAGACCGCCCTGCCGGGCCTTCATCGCCAGATCGAAGCGTTCGCATAGCTCACCTTTGAGGCGCTGCACGAGGTCGCCGGAAGCGACGGCGAGGCGATAAGGCTGCGTGTTCGACCAGCTCGGAGACCAGTTGGCATCAGCCAGCACGGCGTCAAGCAGGTCCGGCGGAATCGGCTCCGGCAGAAAGTCGCGGACACTGCGCCGCGTGCGGATGATGTCGGACAGAACCGCGGCGGGGGCAGGCGAGATCATCGTGTCGGGGTCGCCGAGGGGGCGGCGAACCAGTCCAGCGCGCGATTCCACAGCGGCTGTGCCGATTGCCGGAAGTAACCCATGTGCCCGATTCCGCGCAGGCCTTCCCGCCCGGGGTCGAGGTCCACTGCCTGCCAGTTGGCATTGCGGTAGCCGGTCATGAAGGCATCGCGCGAGCGTGGGGAGGCCCAGCGATCGTCAAGCGAGTTGGCGGCGACGATCGGCGTCCTGACGCTCGCGAAGCCTTCGGTGAATTGCGCCATCGCCGGGTCATCGAGAAAATATCGGGGAAAACGGCACCAGCGGCGCCACCGCCGATAGACGCCCAGCGGCAGATCTTCACCGAGTCCGAGGCGGCTCCAGGCGAGATAACCCTTCCAGCGGACGATCGCCGGACCGACGACGCGCCACATGGCGAGTACCCGCAATTGTTCCAGGGGCGGCATCCAGCCGTGCCAGCCGGCGCCGGTGCCAAAGGTATACAGGCGAGCGATCCGGTCGTGATTGGGCAGCAGGCCGAATGCGTGACCGCCGAACGAATGGCCGACCATGAACAGCGGCACCGCCGGCTCGCTCATGGCTTCGACGGCGGCGGCCAGATCAAGCGTCGCCCAGTCCACAAAGTCCATCTCGAAGCCGCGCAATGATTCGGGGCGCGAAAGTCCGACACCCCGGTAGTCGAGCGTCAGCGTATCGAAGCCGCGCGCGCTGGCATACTCGGCAAAGCGCCGGTAAAAATGCTGCGGCACGCCGGTTGCCCCGGCCACTACCAGCTTGCCCCGGCGCGGCCCGATCGCCTCATAGCGCTTGGCGCCCAGGCGATAGCCGTCGGCAGCAACGAGCGTCACGAGGCGCTCTCGCGTACGAGGAGAATCTGCGGTCGTCGTCATGAATGCAGTCTGTAGACCGGCTGCTCGATTGTCAACATGCCCTCTGCCAGCACCCGGCAATGCCGGAATTCTTGATCTGCCTTGCGGCGGGCCAACATCCGGCGACCTTACAATTCATGGCCCATGGAGTCAGCCCCTTCACTAGCCCGCTATCTTTCCGCCGCCGCAACGCGCTGGCCGCAAGCGCTGGCAATGCGCACTGCGGAACGGCAATGGACGTATCGGCAGTGGCTTGCCGAAGTGGCCGCGCTGGCGGAAACCATCGAAACGTCGCGGCGCCCGATGAACGTTTCCGGGACCAGTCTCGATCTGGCCCGGCACGCCTTCGCCTGCAGCCTGAAGAATCGCCCGTTCCAGCCGGTCGACCGCGCCGCGCAGGTCGCAGACGAGCCCTTGCCACCCGGCATCGCACTCGTCATCGCGACCAGCGGCAGCGAGGGCGAACCGCGCCGCGTCATGCTGAGCGATGCCAATCTCGACGCCGCGGCTGGCGCCGCCAACCCCCATCTATCGCTGCTGCCCGGCGACCTGTGGCTCGACTGCCTGCCGCTCCACCACATTGGCGGCCTGTCCATCCTCTGGCGCTGTGCCCGTGCCAGCGCCGGTGTTCTGTTGCATGAAGGCTTCGCCGCCGAAACAGTCGCAGCATCGCTAGTACACCATCCGGTGACTCACCTGTCGCTGGTTCCCGCCATGCTGGCCCGACTGCTCGACTGCGGCGCTCGCCCGCCTGGCTGCCTGCGCCACGTAGTCGTCGGCGGTGCGGCATTGGCCCAGGTACTCCATGACCGGGCGACAGCTGCCGGCTGGCCACTCAACCCGAGCTACGGGATGAGCGAAACTTCCGCCCAGGTGGCGACCCACAAGGCCTGCGACGGGCCTTGGCACGAGGGCCTGGTCGGCCGGCCGCTCGGCGCCAACGAGTTTGCGCTGACCACCGGTGGCCGCATCCGCGTCCGCGGCCCGCAGGTCATGGCCGGCTACGTCGACGGCGGCGGTATCGCCGCCGATGGCTGGCTGACCACCGGCGACCTCGGCAAAATCGACGAAAAAGGACGGTTGACCGTGACCGGCCGCGCCGACGACATGCTGATCAGCGGCGGCCACAACATTCACCCGCTGACGGTCGAATCCTGTCTCGCCGGCTGCCCGGGCATCCGCGATGTCGCCATCGCCGGCCTGCCGGATCCGGTCTGGGGCGACCGCATCGTCGCCTTCGTCGTCGGCGACGCGACGCCGGAAGGCATCCAGGCCTGGTGCCGAACGCGCCTGCCGCGGGCAGCCCTGCCGCGGCACATCATTCGTCTGACCAGCCTGCCGCGCAACGCTGCCGGCAAGCTGGAACGCACCGTCCTGCGTCAACTGGCCAAGAACTCCCGGGCATGATCTCCACCCTCCGCCGTCGCCTCGCCGATCCCTCGCTAGTCGCGCAGCTGTACGCGCTGGCCGCTGGCGCCCAGGCATCGGCGGCGGTCAGCCTGAGCATCGAGCTGGGCCAGCGCGCTACCGACTGGCTCGCCGCCCTGCCCGCCGAGGCGCCATTCTGGTACCAGGCACAACCGGCGCAGGGGAGCTATCGCCTCGGCATCGGCCACGCGCTGCAGGTCAGCAGTGCCGGAACGAACCGTTTCGCCGCACTTGACAACGCCTTTGCCGGCCTGCGCGACATCTGGCGCCACAATGGCCCCGCGCTGGCACTCTGTGGCTTCGCCTTCGACGAGAACAGCCAGGCAGACCTGCCCAACGCGCTGCTGGCAATCCCCGCCATCCTCCTCGAAGCGCGGAACGGCCGCTGCCAGGCAACGCTCAGCACGACCGCCGGAAGGATTGCCCAAGCAGCTACGGGCTGGCTGAACCTGCTGGCCAGTCCGGCGCGCGGAGCGGACTATCGCCAGTTGCCAGCCGGCGACAATGTACTTGCGAACCACGCCTGGATTGCGCGGGTCAGAGCCGCCCTGCGCGACATCGAACACGGGAAGGTCGACAAGGTCGTCCTCGCACGCAGCCGCCATCTGGCAGCCGATAGGCCAATTTCGGCTGGCCGCCTGCTCGCTGCGCTGAACGAACAGCAGCCCGATTCCATGATCTACGCCTTCGGCGCAGGGCCGCAGACCTTCCTCGGCGCCACGCCCGAGCGGCTGGTCAGTCTCGCCGGCCGTTACCTCTCCGCCGATGCACTCGCCGGGACAGCCTGGCCCGGATCGCTCGATCTCGATGCCCCGAAGAATCGGCACGAACAGGCGCTGGTCACCAAGGCCGTCATGGCCAGTCTGGCTGCATACTGCGAACTGCCGCCGCAGCCCGGACCGGTCGAAATCCATGCCGCCGGCCACATCAGTCATCTGCGCAGCCGGATCACCGGAATCACGGCGCCCGGCACGTCGATCTTCGACCTCGTCCGCGCCCTGCATCCGACGCCCGCGGTAGGCGGCTTTCCGGGACCGGCGGCAATGAACTGGCTGGCCAGACATGGCGAGGTACGAAGCGGCTGGTACAGCGGCGGCTTTGGCACCCTGACGGCAACTGGTGACGGCGAGTTCTGGGTTGCCCTGCGTTCGGCCCTGATTACGGGCAGTCGCGCCGAACTGCACGCCGGTGCCGGCATCGTCGCCGGTTCCGACCCTGAACTCGAGCTTGCCGAGACCGATGCCAAGATCGGCACGCTGCTTTCGGCGCTTGGCCGCCTTCCCGCAAGCAAGCGCAGCGCCTCCGGTTGACCCCGCTGACGCCCGGTACGACGGGCAAAAAGTCATCAAGGCGGGACGCAAGTGCTTCAAATTGGCGGGCGTGAAGAATATACTTCTGCAAACTAGCGAGGAGGCTGAAATGACACTGCATCAAGGGAAAGACGACTATCCACCGCAGAATTACCTGAACCGGGAACTGGGTTTGCTCGCGTTCAACCGCCGCGTGATGGCCCAGGCGCAGGACGAGCGAGTACCCCTGTTGGAGCGCTTGCGTTTCCTGTGCATCGTGTCCAGCAACCTGGACGAGTTCTTCGAAGTCCGCGTGGCTGGGCTCAAGGAGCAGATCAAGGCGAATGCGCCGATCATCACGACCGACGGCATGACCGCGCACGAGGCATTCCGCCTGGTGTGCGAGGAAGCGCATGCCCTCATCGGCGAACAGTACCGGACCCTGAATGACGTCGTTCTGCCGCTGCTGGCGGAACAGGACATCCGCTTTCTGCGCCGCTCCAAGTGGACCGACGCCCAGCGCGAGTGGATCCGCCAGTATTTCTTCCGTGAAATGGTGCCGGTGCTGACGCCGGTCGGGTTGGATCCGTCACACCCATTCCCGCGCGTCCTCAACAAGAGTCTCAATTTCGCCGTCGAACTCGAAGGCAAGGATGCCTTCGGCCGCAGTTCCAATGCCGCCATCGTTCAGGCGCCGCGCGTCCTGCCCCGGGTTACCCAGGTACCACGGGAAATTGCCGGTTGTGCGCACGGCTTCGTCTTCATGTCGTCGATCCTGCATGAATTCGTCGGCGAACTGTTCGCCGGCATGACGGTGCGCGGCTGCTACCAGTTCCGCGTGACCCGCAATTCGAACCTCTTCGTCGACGAGGAGGAGGTCACCAACCTGCGCACCAAGCTGCAGGGCGAACTGCCGCAGCGCCATTTCGGTGACGCCGTCCGCCTCGAGGTGGCCGAGAGCTGTTCCGATTCGATGGTCGAGTTCCTGCTCGACCAGTTCGGCCTGAGCCGCGACGATCTCTACCGCGTCAACGGACCGGTCAACCTGGTTCGCCTGATGCAGGTACCCGACTGGGTGGATCGTCCCGACCTGAAATTCCCTCCCTTCACTCCCGGCCTGCCCAAGGCCGTCGGCAAGGGTGCCAACATCTTCCACAGCATCCGTCACGGCGACATCCTGCTGCACCACCCCTTCCAGTCGTTCGCTCCGGTCATCGAATTCCTCAACCAGGCGTCGACCGATCCGGCCGTCGTCGCGATCAAGATGACCGTGTACCGCACCGGCACCGATTCGGTGCTGATGCAGTCGCTGATCCGCGCCGCGCAGAACGGTAAGGAAGTGACCGTCGTCGTCGAACTGATGGCGCGCTTCGACGAGGAAGCCAACATCGAATGGGCGACCAAGCTGGAGCAGGTCGGCGCCCACGTCGTCTACGGTGTCGTCGGCTACAAGGTGCATGCCAAGGCGCTGCTGATCGTGCGCCGCGAGGAAGGCCATCTCAAGCGTTACGCTCACCTCGGCACCGGCAACTATCACCCGCGCACGGCAAGGCTCTATTCCGACTTTGGCCTGATGACCGCCAACGACGAAATCACCCAGGACGTCAACGAAGTCTTCAAGCAACTGACCGGCCTGGGCAAGGCGCGCTCGCTGGAACATGTGTGGATGGCCCCGTTCACCCTGCAGCCCAATGTCGTCGCCGCCATCGCCAAGGAAGCCGAAGCGGCAAAGGCAGGCAAGAAGGCCATGGTCGTCGCCAAGATGAACTCGCTCCTCGAACCGGAAACGATCGATGCGCTGTATCAGGCCTCGCAGGCCGGCGTCCAGATCGAACTGATGATTCGCGGCGTCTGCGGGCTACGCCCGGGGGTGCCCGGGCTTTCGGAGAACATCAAGGTCCATTCGATCATCGGCCGCTTCCTCGAGCACCACCGCATCTTTTATTTCTACGACGGCGGCAAGGAATCGGTCTATCTCTCGAGCGCCGACTGGATGTATCGCAACTTCTTCCGCCGCATCGAACTCGCCTTCCCGATCCTCGACGCCAAGCTCAAGAAGCGCGTCATCAACGAAGGTCTCAAGTTCTATCTCGCCGATAACCAGCAGTCTTGGGACATGAACGGCGACGGGGTCTACCAGCGGCGCAGGTCAGCCCGCGCCAAACCCCACAGCGCCCAGTCGGACCTGATGCTGACCCTGGGAGGCTGAAACTGTTTGGGAATGGCCGCCGGTTGCGGTCGACCTCGAGGAGAACATGAAAATGCGGCCTTGCGGCCGCATTTTTTCGGCTGACGGCAACAACGTAGCACTCCGCGATCTGGGCGTGGTCGTCGGCGAATGCAAGACTTTCTCGTTGGCGGCAGATCGGCCAACTGGCCCGGCAACCGCGGATTTCAAGTTGCCGTTTCCAAAAGCGCGGGAGCTTGGTGAATGCTAGAATCGGCAGCCCACCCCACCCCAAGCACATGCGCCAACTGATACTCGATTTGCTGCCGGAAATCCCGCCGACACTGGACAATTTTGTCGCCGACGGCAACGCCGAAACACTGGCCGCCTTGACGGGCTGGCTGGCCGGCGCACGCCCCGAGACATCATTCTGCCTGTGGGGAGAAGCGGGTTCCGGGCGCTCCCATTTGCTGCTCGCCAGCGGCTTCGCCTATATCGATGCAGCGCTCGACCCGGCGCTTGCCAAAGTCACGGAGGTCGCGCAACTGGCCGTCGACCATGTCGTTGCGCTGAGCGAGGTTGGGCAGATCGCCCTGTTCAATCATTACAACCGCCTGAAAATGGCCGGCGGGCAATTGTTGACCGCGGCCAACCAGCCGCCGGCTCATCTCGCCCTGCGTGAAGACCTGCGCACCCGCCTTGGCTCGGGGCTGATCTATCGCCTGCGGCCATTGTCGGACGGCGAGAAGGCCGCCGCCCTCGCCGCCCAGGCCAGGGAGCGCGCCCTCAAGCTGTCGCCGGAGAGCATCGACTACCTGATGCGCCACGCCCCGCGCGATATGCGCACCTTGTCCGCGTTCATCGACGCGCTCGACCGCTACACGCTCGAACACAAGCGCGCGGTCACGCTGCCCTTGCTGCGTGAACTGCTCAACGAAACCCTGCCGCTGGATCTCGGACAATGAACCTCGCCCTGTTCGACCTCGACAATACCCTGCTCGCCGGCGACTCCGATTTTGAATGGGCGCAGTTCCTGATCGGCAAGGGCGTCGTCGACCGCGAGGTGCAGGAGGCGAAGAATATTGAGTTCTACGACCAGTACAAGGCCGGCACGCTCGACATCGACGAGTTTCTGGCCTTCCAGCTGGCGCCGCTGACCCGTCATTCGCGCACCGAATTGGATGCCTGGCACCGTGAATACATGGATCGCCACATCCGCCCGCTGATCGGCAACCCGGCACGACAACTAGTGCGGCAGCACCTTGATGGCGGCGACCTGTGCGCCATCGTAACCGCGACCAACAGCTTCATCACCGGCGCGATCGCCCGCGAATTCGGCATTGCCCACCTGATCGCCACGGTTGCCGCGGTTGACCCGAAAAACGGGGCATTTTCCGGCGACCCGCGCGGGACACCTTCTTTCCGCGCTGGCAAGATCGCCCGCGTCGAGAGTTGGCTGGAGTCGCTCGGCCTCTGGTGGGGCAGCTTCGCCGCAAGCTTTTTCTACAGCGACTCGCACAACGACCTGCCGCTGATGGGCAGGGTCACGACGCCGGTGGCCGTCGACCCAGACCGGAAATTACACCGGCACAGCCGCGAAATGGGCTGGAAAATCATTACTTTGCGGTAGAATCGGCGCTTTTTCGCAGCGCGCCATGCGCTTCCTGAACGGCAATACGTGATCCGCAAATTCATTTCCCGCGTCTTCGGCAGCAAGAAGGCCGTCGCCAGCCACCACGAACCGGCGATCATTCCCGTCTCCCGCCATGGCATCACCCGCGACCGCATCAGTTCGGGCAGCCGGCGCGTCTGCGAGGGTCTGCAGCAGCAGGGCCACAAGGCCTATGTCGTCGGTGGCGCGGTACGCGACCTGCTGATCGGCGCCGAGCCCAAGGACTTCGACATCGCCACCGATGCCACGCCGGATGAAATCCGCCGCGCCTTCCGCCGTTCGCGCGCCATCGGCCGGCGCTTCCAGATCGTCCATGTGATGATGGGCCAGGAAACGATCGAGGTCACGACCTTCCGCGGCATGCTCGACGCCAATACCAAGACCGACGAACACGGCCGCGTTCTGCACGACAATGTCTTCGGTTCGCAGGCCGACGACGCCGCCCGCCGCGACTTCACCGCCAACGCGCTGTACTACGATCCGGCCACCGAAGCGATCATCGACTACCACCATGGCGTCGCCGACCTCAAGCAGAA
>DAOMFF010000036.1:6644-9769 GCA_035429665.1 Azonexus sp. | reverse complement strand
CGAAACCGAATTCCTCGATGGCTTCGAGCAGCGTCACCGACTGGTGCTTGTTGCGCGATTCGCCTTCATGCTTCAACACGACAGTGCCGCGCTTCATCGAATCTTCCACCGAGCGCACGATCAGGCGCTCGCCCAGCTCGGCGGCGCGCTTGTCGCGGAACTCGACCACTTCCTTGTAGTTATGGCCGGTGTCGATGTGCATCAGCGGGAACGGGAACTTGCCCGGGCGGAAGGCCTTTTCGGCGATACGCAGCATGCAGATCGAGTCCTTGCCGCCGGAGAAGAGCAGCACCGGATTGGAACACTGGCCGGCCACCTCGCGCATGATGTGGATGGCTTCGGCTTCGAGCCAGTCGAGGTGGGAGAGGGTGATCTTCTGGCTGACGGCCTGGAGGGTCTGGGTCATTGCTGCGCTGCCGCTCGTTGTCGATGAACGGCATTCTAGCAACGGCTAAATACTCAATTTAGACCGTGTTGGCATCTGATTATTACATTTTGGAATAATTAAGTGGCGCCGCAGCGTTGGCAGGGCTTTTTTTGGTCCCCACGTGAAGGAGGTAAAGGCTCAAAAGGACGCATGTCTACGACACGCTATAGCCAGAATCCCCTTGAGATACTATCGGGTCGCCATACAGTATCGGTAGCAACCCTACCCTTCACAGGCTCAAGCGACACGCATCTAATCGCTCAGGATCATGTAGGTGATGGATTGATTATCGGCTTTCTGAATATCAATCTGGAACTTCTGGAACCGGATTACTCTGGAAGTTGCAAGGTCATACTTCAGATTTTGCGAGAAGGCGGGCGCTGCTAGTCCACCCCTGAATTCACGGTAGCTGACTTCGATTGTGCTGCCTGACCGCCCGCCATATATCAGTTCTTTCCTGATGTAATCCTCTGAGTAGCGTTCTTCGATCTTCCAGCCATCAGGCGAGTTCAGTATGCCGACCCATCGCTTTACCTTTTCGACTGACCCACCTTGATCAACTAGAAATGGTTCACCAATGGTGCCACTTTTAGTCTCATTGACCCTGTAGGACTTGAATGTTCGCTTTTCCAAGGTTGTCGTTGCGCAACCAGTCGTCAAGCCAACCACGGCCGCGAGGATGCAAGCCGCGAATTTTGAGCGTTGTTTGTTCATGTGATTTACCACTTGCAGGCCTCTCTCAAAGGCTTCACCGCGTCCGCAAGACCTTGGATGTCGAAGGTGGTCATCACGGGCGAGGAATTGAATGGAACGAACTCAAAGAGCATTGTCGAGTGCTGCATGATTGCCTTGATCAGGCTGGTGGCTTGACCAAAAAAGAGTGCTTCCTTGTCCGTCGATTCTGAGGTCTGGTATTTCTTGGCAGGTTCTTTGTCAAAGCGCAGCGTTATTGTTGCACCGTTGTAGTTTCCAGCCTCGACCTGAGCTGCCATTCCAGTAACGATATATGCCTCAGTCTTTTTCTCCTTGCAGCGGAGTACGATGGATGGCGTGAAGGTTTTTCTCGGCCATCCCGATACGGATGAATCCGCTTCAAGGCTGATGGTTACGTTCGTGCTGTCGTCAATTTTGGAAGTGTCTTTCCGGACGCTCCACTTTGAAACCTTGCTGGTTGCGGTTGTCGGTGATGCCAAACCGAGCCGTTTGCTCAGTCCATCAAAGCACTCTAGCCGCTTCACGCCATTCGCATCGGCGGCGCAGCGGGCGATGTCACTATTGGTATCGGCCAGCACGCCACCTGATAGGCAAAGCAACACGATCAATGAGCGCACACGGAACCCCCTGTTATGGCGTTGTATTCCGATCCATCATACCCCCGAGTACGCGATCTGTCGTTGTGGGGGGTGCAGCAACAAGGAATCACGATTTCCCTGAAAAGGACACGCTTATTGTGGTCGACCGGATCAAAAGGGAAGGCTCGAATGAACCTGCGTCTACTGCGTGGGCGAGCGGATCCCGAGCAGGCTCGCCTGCCATGCCCGCATCGCCAGGACCAGTCGGCCGGACAGGGTCATGTACTCCCCGTAGAGCAGCGTATAGGCCTCGGCCATCTGGCCGGCGGCGGCCAGTTCGACGATCCGCCGGGCAAGCCCGTGAAACTCCGCGTGCACGCGCCTGACCTCGAGGTGGTCATCGGTCAGGCGATCGTCCGGCGTGAGGCCCGGGCCGTGCAGCCACTTGCCGAATTCGCACTGGTTGTGAGCGGCAATGCTCTCCACGTCGATCCCGGACACCGCGTCGAGCACCGCCTGCCTGAGCAGCGTCATCCAGTGCACGTGCGCCGCGATTGCCTGTTCGAGATCTCCCACCTTGTCTCCCGTTTTGTTGTCCACTCTCGTAACCCCCTGTAACATTGGAGTAGCATTAGCTGCCGATTATATGCCGATGCCGCGGTTGTCGGTCAAGATCGTGGCGGCTGCCACTGGCGCCGAATAGATGCCGTGGGCGGGTGCCATCCGCGTGGTCTAAAGTACCGCCGTCAACGCATTGCTGGAGAACCCGTGAACCGCAGAACCTTCATCCTGATGTTAGCCGCCGGACTGTTCGCCGGCTGCGGCAAGCGCAAGAAGCTCCCGGCCCTGCCGCCGGGAAGCGGCGTGCTGGCCTTCGGCGACAGCGTCACGTGGGGCACCGGGGCGGGGCCGGACGAGGATTGGCCCAGCCGGCTGGCGACGGCGACCGGCTGGCGCATCCACAACGCCGGCGTGCCAGGCGACACCGCCGAGGCGGCGCGGACCCGGCTGCCGGCGTTGCTGGCGGCGCAGCGGCCGGCACTGGTGATCATCGAGATCGGCGGCAACGACTTCCTGCGCTGGCGCCCGGTGGCGGCGGTTAAGGAAGATGTCCGCCAACTGGTGCGCACGGCGGCCGCGAGCGGCGCGCAGGTGGTGCTGGTGGCCGTGCCCGAGTTGTCGCTGCTCGGCGCGCTGACGCAGCGGCCGTCCGATGCGGCGCTCTACCGCGAACTCGGCGACGAGGAAAAAGTGCCTGTCATCGAGTCGGTGTTCTCGGAAACCCTCGCCAACCCGGAATGGCGCGCCGACCAGATCCACCCCAACGCCGAGGGCTACCGCCGGATGGCCGCCGGCATCGAGTCCGCGCTGCGCCAGTCGGGGCTGCTCTGAGCGGCGCGTCGCCG
>DAOMFF010000036.1:0-6544 GCA_035429665.1 Azonexus sp. | reverse complement strand
GGAACGTCGTTCTGATTGCGCCGATCTGCGCGCTGCCCGGCCTGCAGATCGGAGATCTGGAGGCGCAGATCCTGGTACCTATACCCAAGTCTTCATGCCTGCTCTGGGCAACTACCTGATCAAGTTCTTCCCGCTCTTCCTGCTCGATGCCGTCTTTGGAAAGCTGATGGACGATTCGGGGTGCGCACGGACGATCGCGCACAAGAGCAGGCTGCCGGCCTGAGCCCGCAAATTCTGCACCGCATTGCCGCACTTGCCTCGGGCGGCCTTGATGCGCTGCCGCACAACGGTGCGGTGATCACGCTGCTCGCCATCTGCGGGCTGAACCACAAGCAGTCGTACTTCGACATCTTCATGGTGGCGGTGGCTTCCCGCTGCTGGCGATGGTGACCGTGATCATCCTCAACCGCATGTTCAGTACTTTCTGAGGGGAAACCCGTGCGTACCTTGATCCTGTTTCTCGTCGCGGCGACATCGTTTCTTCCGCTTGCCGGCGTGCAGGCGCAAGGCATTGCGAGGACGCAGTCGAACATCGGCTCTTGGCGCTGACGCGAACGCCCGAGCGGGAGAATCAGTACCGCTGGCTGACCAGTATCGTCACCGATGAGCTGATCCTCGTCGGCGGCCAGGGCATAGACGTTTCGAACCTCGACAAAGTCAAGGACCGCCCGGTCGGCGTGCTCGGCTGCTCGGGCGCCAAGGCCCTGCTCAGGGAACGCGGCTTCACGCGCATCAAGCCGCAGCCCGAGGAGTGGATGAACGCGCGATGAACGCGCGCCTGATGCAGCAGCGCCGGATCGACGCCTGGCTGGCGCCGCGGCTGATGGTAATCTACGCCATGCGCGAGGTCGGCGGCGCTTCAGCCAGCGTCTGGGAGGGCAGGTAGGGCGCGCGGTCCGGTCCTCAGCAGCCGATGACCTTGAATTCCACCCGACGGTCGAGCGCATCGCTGGCGTCATCGCGGCCGGTGCCGACCATGGTTTGCTTCGAGCCGACGCCGTTGGCGATCATCCGCTTGGCGAGCACGGGCGATGCGCCTTCCAGAGGCGACTTGACGTACTCGGCGCGCAACAGCGACAGCCGTTCGTTGAGGGGTTCGGGCCCTGTGGGGCTGGTATGGCCCGTCACTTCCAGGCATTTGCCGCCGCCCGACGTTTGCGTGGCGATGGTTTTCAGCCAGACCGGATACGGCCCGCTCAGTTTGGGATCCTGCACGAATGCGGTCGACCCCGGCCGGAACAGGAATTTGACGGCTAGGCGCTGGTGATCGAGACCGTAGTCGACGATCCTGGCGAATGCCGTTTCCGCCTGCTGCTGGCGTCCGAGCTTCCAGTTGGCGAGGTAGATGCCGTTAAGCACGCGGAACTGGTTACCTGCCGGCGTGGATAGGGCGCCGGTATAGAGATCAAGGGCATCCTGATAGCGCCCGGCATTGTAGGCGTCGATGGCTTCGGCAACCAGCGAGGCGGCGACGATGCGATCGAGGTACAGCGGATTGATCGGGTCACCCGCCTTGGTGCCCTGGCAGGTCTTGATGTAGCCCTCGGTCGCGGGATCTTCGGACCATGCCGGGGCATCGCGGAAGAAGGCCAGCGGCGTTGGATCGACGCCGTCGGGCAGGGCGAACGCCAGTCCCTTGCTGACCAGCTTGCCGCTGCGCAGGTCGGCGAGCGCCAGGCAGATCCGGTAGGCCTCGCTCGTTCCCGCCGTCTTGCGCTCGGCGTTGACGCCGGTGAAGGTGCCGATCAGCACCAGCGGGCTCTTGGCGACATTGGCGGCGGAAAACGCCTTGACGTCGAACTGTGGATACTGCTCGTGCATCATCTTCGTGAGGCGCACGCCCATCGCCTGCGTCGTGACGGACTGAGCCCCGGTCATCCCATCAATCAGCGGGTCGATGACGACCGCGTACCGGGCTTGCGCCGGCGTGCCTTCGGGCGGCAGCTTCGCATTCTTGAACAAGGCCGTGGCGGCGCTCAGTACTGCCTTGTCGTAGGGCTGAACCGGTGGCGGCGCGGGTGGTGCTGATGGCTGGGCGGCGCTACTGGCGCCGGGGCGTGGCTGGTGTTGCTGGCTTCTCTTGCAGGCTGTCGCAACCGCCGGCAAACAGCGCGACGATAAGCGAAGCAATCCAGACCCTGGCAGCAGAAGTTTTGGAAAAGTTGGTGGTCATTGCTGGCACTCCTTTCGGAATACGGATTGGTCTTCATAGGAAAGCGACTCTCCCAACTGGATCTTGTAGAGCAGATCGGCACAGCGCGAGCTTGTCGTAGGTGTAGTTTCGCTACGCTTGACCGGTGCTCGTTCCTTTGGCGGGAGTTTCGCGACGGGAGGTGTCGTTACGACAACTCCGTCGACCAAGACTTGGGCAGGCTTTGAGGTGGGTTTCGCAACGGGAGAGGTCTTTATCTCAGGGGCGGCTCGTGGTGGCGCAGGCTCTGGGAGGGTAGCGGTCGCTACCTCCGGTGCAGGTTTTGCGGGGGCGGGTAGCGACGGTGCGGGTTCCGCCGGCGATGGCTTGCTGACGGTTTCATTCCGTGTTGGCTCATGTACCTGTGGCGTAACCACGGCTGGTTCCCATGATGACAGGCCAAGGTAGACGGCGCCGGCGACCAGCAGCGTGCCTGCTACTGCCATGACCGGCATGCGGTGTCGCTGCCACCAGGTCGTCGTTGTTCCACCGCCAGCCAGATCGGCCGGGTTGTAGGGCTGGCCTTGATTAGCCGGTTTTTCGGGGCTGACCGCGGTGGCGGGAACGGGTTTGCCGAGGAGGTTTTCGAGGTCGGCGATCAGCATGCGCATGCCGTCGAACTCGCGCGAGCCGTCCCAGTTCGTCAGGTCGGCGGCCTGTATCTCGCGAAAACCCGCCGGCGGGCGCACGGCCTCGATCATTACCGGCACCAGCTTGCCCAGCCGGCGTCCCTCGGTGGCTTCCTCGTACACCCACTCGCTTTCGATCGAACGCGCCGACCACAGCACGATCATGCAGCGCATGTTCCCAAGGGCCTTCTCCAGCACGCCGCGCCAGGTCTCGCCGGCCGGGATCCGGCGATCCCACCAGACCGACCAGCCGACCGATTCCAGCATCGCTGCCACGCGACGCGCTTGCTCCCTGTCCTTCTCGGTGTAGCTCAGGAAGATGTCGGTCATGCCTCCCTCCTGGCAAGGTTGACAATCAAGAGCCGGAAAACTCTTCAACTTGTTGCACGATCATGCTCGACTCTACTTTCCGTAGACTCGCCGACGGGAATTGCGTTTCATTTCGCGCGGTCGACCGTCAATTTCTGTTAATCCAGCGGGCGGTCAGTGCTCCTCGGGCCAAGTCGGGTAATTCACAGGATGGAGGCCTGGCAACTTTCGCCCCGGGTGAGGTGCAGATGGTCCATGTTCGGCAACTTTGATCTGGCAGTCAGGGTGCCTTAACGCCTGTCGGTCACGCCCAGGCGATTTTTCAGGAACCCGAGGCACAGTCGGAATCTGCGTCCACTCGAGATTTTCAGGGGTGTCGGGCAACGGACCCGACTTGGCCCGGATTGACGAGATTGCGATATTTGTGATAATGGCTTCGCATTCGCTGTCCTTCGCGGAACCTTCTACAGGAGACGGCCATGGAACACGACGAAGCAAAGCGGATGTCGATGACGCAAAGTTACCTCGACAACGCGTTCAACCAGAGCCCTGCGGACGCCATGCCGAATGGCCAAGCCAGGGGCGCCGCGATCCTTATGTCTCGCACTGCTGGATCGTCGAAGGTCGCTGAAACCGTCAATTATTGCGGATGGCAAGGCAAAGGGTTCAACGCACAAACGGGCTTGCTGAGGAACCGGAGACCCATGTTGGGCCTCACAGCCTTGGTTGGCAGGGTTGATGAGGGACCCAACTGGCTTGATGGAAAGGAGTGCATCGTGCTCGCTTCGTCCGATACGTTGCCGACCGACTTCTGCCGGAAGTTCTGATCCTGTGACGCCGCAGTTTCCCTTCATGGTGGTGGCACCGGTCGCGGCCGGACGCGAGGCCACGTTGCGCGCGTTACTCGACGCCATGAATCTGCAGCCGGGGGTCGCTGATCCGAACAACTCGCTGGTGCCCTTTGGCCAATTCGAGCAGGTACATTTTGCGCGCTTCGTGTTGCTCGACGATGCGACACTGGGTGATTTCGCGGTGCACAGGCGGCCTGCGCCCGAGTTTCCTGTTTATCTGGCTTTCATGGGGGATTGTGACGGCCCGGCGCCCGCGTTGCTTGCGGATTTCGCGCAACGAGCGGGTGACGGCCTGCGCCGAATATTCGCGCATTGCGAGGGCTTTGACCTGGCCGGTGATCTATATGCGTGGCTGGTCGAGCACGATGTCCCGGTTGCTGCCAATTATGTGAATTGGCGCGGCCGCACGGTGCGCGAGGTGCGCGAAGACAGCGCGTTGCAACATGCGTTGTCCGCGAGGTTGCGGGCAGGCGGATCGCCCGCCGGCGAAGGGCCCGAAGCGCTGCGGCGCGAAATGGTGCGTTTCGTGGACGGCGAGGTGCAAGCTGGCAGGCTGACATTGACCGGTCCGCAACCCACGCCGCTCGGCTGGCGCATCGCCAACGGACTGCATGCAATCGGGATCCCTCTGGCGGGGCTCCTGTTGTCGCCGCTGATTATCCTGGCGTTGCCGTTCGTGCTGATAGTTTTGCGCAGGCGCGAGAGGAGCGATCCGGAGTACTGCCCACGCCCCGATCCAGGTGCGCTGCAAGAGTTGCGGCTTCTCGAAGATCGCGATGTCACCAACCAGTTTTCGGCGCTGGGCTCGGTCAAGCCGGGACGGTTCCGCCGCTGGCTGGCGTCGGTGATCCTGCTGCTGATCGATTATGCGTGCAGGCATGTATTCAATCGCGGTCACCTCGGGCGCGTGCGGACGATTCATTTCGCGCGCTGGGTATTCATCGACAACAAGGCGCGCATCCTGTTCACCAGCAATTACGACGGCAGCCACGAGGCCTACATGGACGACTTCATCAACAAGGTGGCTTGGGGGCTGAACCTGATATTCAGCAACGGTATCGGCTGGCCGCGCACGGATTGGCTGATCAAGCGCGGCGCGCGATTCGAGCAACGCTTCAAGTATTACCAACGCCGGCATCAGATTCCGAGCCAGGTCTGGTACAACGCCTGTCCCGGACTGACACTGGCCGATATGGTGCGCAACCGGCGCATACGCGAAGGAATCGAAGCTGCAGCGATGTCCGATGCGCAGGCGCTTGCCTGGTTGAGGCTGCTATGAGCACACCGGTGGAAAGAGATCCGTTGGCCCAGGAATGGCAGGACATGCAGGGCCTCGTGCGCTTTGGGTACAGGCATCTGACGCAATCGTGCTTTCTGCTGTTGCGGGTCAAGGATCGCGTTGCGGCGCGTGAATGGCTTGCGGCGGCACCGGTTACCAGCGCGATCACGGCCAAGCCGCTGCCCAGGTCCGCGCTGCAGATTGCCTTTACCAGCGATGGACTGCGCACACTGGATGTGGCGTCGGACATCGTCGAAGGTTTTTCGAACGAGTTCATGAACGGCATGAGCGCCGATCCCGGACGCTCGCGCCGGCTCGGCGATATTGCGGCGAACGATCCGGCGAAGTGGGCATGGGGCGCCGGAGATCGTATGCCGCATGTGCTGGTGATGCTCTATGCCTTGCCCGGCGAGTTGGATGATTTTCAGCGTGACATCCGGGAACAGTGCCGTATGGGCTTCGATGAAATCGATTGTCTGTCGACGGCCGATCTGGATCGTTTTGAACCTTTCGGCTTTGTCGACGGCATTTCGCAGCCGGAGGTCGATTGGCGTCGGCAGCGCCCGGCGGTCGACGAGAACCAGTACAGCTATCTGAATCTGTCATGTCTGGGTGAATATCTCCTGGGTTATCCGAACGAGTACGGCACTTATACCGATCGCCCGTTGCTCGATCCGAAGCGTGCCGGTGCATCCGCGCTCGCGCGCGCGGAAGATGCTCCGGACAAGGCCGATCTCGGGCGTAACGGCAGTTATCTCGTGATGCGCCAGCTTGAGCAGGATGTGCGCGGCTTCTGGCATTATCTCGATGCCCAGGCCGCTGGTGATGCGTCGCTGCGCGAACGGCTGGCAGCGGCCATGGTTGGCCGCAACCGCGATGGCACACCGCTGATTGGCTGCCCGTCTAGTGGGGCCAGCGACCCGGCGCAAGCCGACGACGGTCTCAATGCTTTTGACTATCGCGCCGATGCGCAGGGTTTGCAGTGCCCGCTGGGTGCGCATATCCGCCGCAGCAACCCGCGCAATGCCGATCTGCCGGGCGGCAAGTCCTCCTTCGTCTCGCGCCTCATACGCACGCTGGGATTCAAATCGGATCTGCTCGATGCCGATCTCGTGGCCGCGACACGATTTCACCGATTGCTGCGCCGCGGTCGCAAGTACGGTAGCCAGATAGCCCTCGACGAGGCGCTTTCCGAAAAGCCGGCGTCAAGTGCATCGGGTCTGCACTTTGTTTGTCTGGGGGCCAACATCGGGCGCCAGTTCGAGTTTGTGCAGGCGGCGTGGAT
>DAOMFF010000035.1:0-9964 GCA_035429665.1 Azonexus sp. | reverse complement strand
GGGTTTCCAGCATCGCCTCGTCGAAATGCAGGCCGGCGGTGGGGGCGGCGACGGCACCCGGTGCGCGGGCATAGACAGTCTGGTAGCGGGTCTCGTCGGCATCCCCGGCCGGGTGCGCGATGTAGGGCGGCAGCGGCAGTTTGCCGTGCTGCTCGGCGAGTTCCCAGAGGCTGCCACGGTCGACCAATTCCAGGGTGAAGAATTCGCCGCTGGCGCCGGCCCGGCCGGTAACGCGCACCGCGAAGGCGTCGGCGAGCAGTATCCTGGTGTCCGGCTTGGGTGACTTGCTGGCGCGGATTTGGGCGATGGCGTGCCTTGCGTCGACGATGCGTTCGAGCATGACCTCAACCCGGCCGCCGCTTTCCTTCTGTCCGAAAAGACGTGCCTTGATGACGCGCGTGTCGTTGAATACCAGCAGGTCGCCGGCACGCAACAGCCCGGGCAGGTCGGCGAACTTGCGGTCGAATTGCTGTCGACTGCAGACGTGCAGCAGCCTGCTGCCGGTGCGCTCGGGGGCCGGGTGTTGGGCGATCAGTTCGGGCGGAAGGGGAAAGTCGAAGTCGTCGACCGTCAGCGCCATGGGCAAAGATCCGCTTGGGAAACAAAAACGGCTTTCCACAGGGAAAGCCGATTTGTCGTTACTGGTGCCCCGAGCCAGACTCGAACTGGCACACCTTGCGGCGGCGGATTTTGAATCCGCTGCGTCTACCGATTCCGCCACCGGGGCAGGTGGAGGGCGGATTATCGCTGAATCACCTGCGCGGTTCAAGCGGCTCGCCGCACGGGAAGGTCCGCGAGAGGGCGGCGGCGACGAGCGCGGCCGTGCTGCCTTCCGGATTGGGCGGCTGCCGGTCCAGGTAGGCGAGCACCGAGCGCACCAAGCGGTAGGACAGGTCGGCGCTTTTCGGCAGGCAGAATGCGTTGAGCTTGACCCCGACCGATTCGGCCAGGTGGTCGCTGACGGCGTAGCCGTCGACAAAGCCTTCCAGGTAACCGAGGCAGCGCGCCCCCCGGGGCGACTGATAGGCATTGGGACTGGCGGCGCTGGACGCGAAGCTGCCTTCGGCAGCCAGGCAATCCTCGCGCAGTTCCTTGCCGGAATAGGCGTGGGCGGGGATCGCGAAGATGGCGACAAGGAGGACGAGAAGTTTCATTTCTGTTCGAACCAGTTGAGTCTGGAGTGCAGGTTGACGACGCTGCCGACGACGATCAGCGCGGGGGGCGTGATGCCGGATTCCGCGATGCGCTGCGGCAACGTGCCCAAGGTGGCGACGAGGGTCTGTTGCGTCGGCAGGGTGCCGTTGCGTACCACTGCCGCGGGGGTCAGCGAGGGGAGTCCGTGGTTGATCATCTGCCGGCAGATTTCCTCGGCGGCGCCGATGCCCATGTAGAAGACGACCGTCTGGCCCGGCCGGGCGAGTGCCAGCCAGTCGAGATTGACGGTGCCGTCCTTGAGATGTCCGGTAACGAAGGTGACGGATTGGGCATGATCGCGGTGCGTCAGCGGGAACGCCGAATAGGCGGCGCAGCCGGCGGCGGCAGTGACACCGGGAACGACTTCGAAGGGAATGCCCGAGGCGGCGAGCGTCTCCAGTTCCTCGCCGCCGCGCCCGAAAATGAAGGGGTCGCCGCCCTTGAGGCGGACCACCGAGAGACCCTCGCGAGCCAGATCGACCAGGAGTTTGTTGATCGCTTCCTGCGGCAGTGTGTGGTTGGAGGCTTCCTTGCCGGCATAGATGCGACGGGCATCCGCCCGCGCCAGATCCATGATGCCGTCGCCGACCAAGTGATCGAAAACCACGGCGTCGGCCTGGGCGATCAGGCGCGCCGCCTTGACCGTCAGCAGTTCGGGGTCGCCAGGCCCGGCGCCGATCAGCCAGACCGTTCCGGCCTTGAGGGTGAATTGAGTTTCCATGGTGCCATCGTCTCTTCGGGCGCCCATCCTAATGCCGGATTCCATGCCTGCCAATAGGCGACCGAGATTGCGCCGCCGCGAGTAGTTACAAAGAACTATGTAGATAGTTCGCAATGACTATAACCGATTGAAAATAAACAGTTTCTAATGCAACAAAACATTGATCAGGATCAATGCCGCCTAAGGGGCTCAGGTTCAACCTGACGCCTATTGCGTTGGTGGTGGGGCGCGTCTTTTTTTGTTCTAGGAGAGGAAGATGAGAAAAACCGTAGTGGGGATGCTTGCAATGACGACCATGGCGTTTGCCATGGGTACCGCCTTCGCCCAGGATGCCGCCAAGGCGCCTGAACTGACTGCCGCTGAAAAGGAGCAGGCCAAGAAGATCTACTTCGAGCGTTGCGCCGGCTGTCACGGCGTGCTGCGCAAGGGCGCCACCGGCAAGAACCTCGAGCCGCACTGGTCCAAGAAGGACAAGGACGGCAACGCCACCGAGGGCGGCACGCTCAAGCTCGGCCAGACCCGCCTGGAAAAGATTATCGGCTACGGTACCGACGGCGGCATGGTGAACTTCGACGACATCCTGACCAAGGATGAAATCGCGCTGATGGCCAAGTACATCCAGAACACGCCGGATGTACCGCCTGAGTTCAGCCTCAAGGATCAGTTGGATACTTGGAAAGTCATCGTGCCGGTCGACCAGCGGCCGAAGAAGCAGATGAACAAGCTGAACCTCAAGAACATCTTCTCCGTGACTCTGCGCGACACCGGCGAAGTGGCGCTGATCGATGGCGACACCAAGGAGATCGTCAACATCGTCAAGACCGGCTACGCGGTCCATATCTCCCGTCTTTCCGCGTCCGGCCGATATATCTACGTGATCGGCCGCGATGGCCGCCTGAGCCTGATCGACCTCTGGATGGAAAAACCAGCCGTCGTTGCCGAAGTCAAGATTGGCTTCGATGCACGTTCGGTCGATACCTCCAAGTTCAAGGGCTTCGAAGACAAGTACGCGATTGCCGGCTCCTACTGGCCGCCCCAGTACACGGTCATGGACGGCGATACGCTGAAGCCGCTCAAGGTGGTGTCCACCCGCGGCATGACAGTCGATGGCGAATACCATCCGGAACCGCGTGTCGCCTCCATCGTCGCCTCTTTCACCAAGCCGGAATGGGTGGTCAACATCAAGGAAACCGGCCAGATCCTGCTGGTCGATTACTCCGACATCAAGAACCTGAAGACCACCACCATCGGTTCCGCCAAGTTCCTGCATGACGGTGGCTGGGATGCTTCCAAGCGTTACTTCCTGGTGGCGGCCAACGCTTCCAACAAGATTGCCGCGGTCGACACCAAGACCGGCAAGCTGGCAGCGCTGGTCGATGTCGCCAAGATCCCGCACCCGGGTCGCGGCGCCAACTTCACCCATCCGAAGTTCGGCCCGGTCTGGGCCACGGGCCACCTCGGCGCTGATGTCGTGACCTTGATCTCGACGCCGTCCGATGAGGCCAAGAACGCCAAGTTCAAGGAGCACAACTGGAAGGTCGTCCAGGAAGTGAAGCACGTGCCGGGTAACCTGTTCGTCAAGACGCATCCGAAGTCGGCCAACCTGTGGGCGGATTCGCCACAGAACCCGGACAAGGAACTGGCTGAGTCCGTGTCGGTCTGGGACAAGTCCGATCTGTCGAAGCCCAAGGCCGTGCTTAACGTCGCCAAGGATTCCGGCCTGCCGGCAACCAAGGCGACCAAGCGCGCGGTGCATCCGGAATACAGCGCTGACGGCAAGGAAGTGTGGATTTCGCTGTGGGGCGGCAAGGTCGACCAGTCGGCTATCGTCGTCTATGACGATGCGACGCTGAAGGTCAAGAAAGTGATCACCGATCCGAAGATGATCACGCCGACCGGCAAGTTCAATGTCTACAATACCCAGCACGACATTTACTGATCCGGGCTTAGCCCTGATTTCATAGAACTCAACGGGGGCGGAAGCCCCCGTCGCGTATAGAACGGAGATGAAGATGAACCAGAAATTGAGCTCGCTGTTTGTACTGGGCGCCCTGATGGCTATCGGTTCCCAGGCTGCCCTGGCCGCGCCGGATTGGAGCAAGGTACCGACAAAAACCATCCCGGTCATTCACCCGGCCGTTTCGCCGCTTGAATGGGTGCAGAGCCGCGACCACAGCGGCGCCAGCGGCCTGAAGAAGGGTGAAACCTGCGCCGGTTGCCACAATGATGGCGGCAAGCTGGACATCGATCTGAAGCGTCTGGCCGGCAAGGAAATGGAGCCGAAGGGTGCGCCGAAGACGATGACCTATCCGGTGGGTGTCCAGGCGGCCTACGATGCCACCAACCTCTATGTCCGCCTGACCTTCAAACCGCCGGTCGGCGGCTTCGACCATTCCGACAAGGACAACGAACTCAAGGCCACCATCATGTTCCCGAACGACAAGGTGCCGTTGAGTGAACAGGCCGGATGCTGGGGTGCATGCCACAAGGACGCGCGCACCATGCCGGGTGCCGACGACAAGAAGACCAAGTACGCGACGCCGGGGGCGATGGACCTGATGCAGTGGAAGAGCGGCGGTGGTGGCAAGGCGGTTGACGGCACGGTAACCGACAAGCGCAACATGGAAGGCGGCAAGGCGGGCGTGACGGCGGAAGGCGCCAAGTCCGGCGACACCTACACGGTGACCTTCACCCGCAAGCTGGCCGGCGGCGTCAACCTGGCGGCGGGCAAGGCTGTGCCTTTCGGCGTGGCGATTCACGCCGACAACGCCGGCGGCCGTTTCCACCATGTTTCCTTCAACCACACCATCGGCCTCGGCGTCGACGGTGATGTGAAGGCGGCGAAGCAGTAAGGGCGTCCGTGGCCCGGGGATCAATGCGCATGTTCACCGGGCGGTTGTATTCGAGACGAGCGTCGGTCCTGCTGGCGCTCGTTTCATTTTCTGTCTTCGCCGGGCAAACCGTCGAGGTGAGCATCGAAAAATACAACTACACGCCGCAGGAGGTAACGATTCGGGTCGGCGATACGGTGAAGTGGGTCAATCGCGAAAAGCGGACCAGCCATTCGGTGGTCTTTCCGCAGGAAGGCGGTCGCGAGTCCGAACGCATGTTCCCCGACGAAAGCTGGCAGCGCGAATTTACGCAGGCGGGCCGTTACCCTTACACTTGTGGCCCTCATCCGGAAATGAAAGGTGTCGTGATTGTTGTCGAGTAGGCTGGTTTTTGCCCTTTTCTGGGTGTCGACCGCGACCGCAGGGAGTGCACAGCCAGCCATCGCCGGCGAGCCCGATGCCGTCCGGCAAAAGGAACTGGTGCGGCTGGTGCGCCAGGATTGCGGCTCGTGCCACGGCATGACCTTGCAGGGAGGTCTCGGACCGGCGTTGCTGCCGGCGACTTTGCAGGAAAAGCCGATCGAGGGCCTGGTGGCGACGATCTATTATGGCCGTCCCGGGACGCCGATGCCGCCGTGGAAACAGTTCATGTCGGAAGCCGACGCGGCGTGGATCGTGCAAAAATTGATGAGCGGTTTCCCGCAATGAGAATGTGATGCGACTCTTCTTCGGACTCTTGCTGTCCCTGCTGCTCGCCGCCTGTGCTGGCCCGCAACCGCGTGGCACCGGCGACCTTGGCCTGATCATCGAGCGTGCGACGGGGCGGGTGACGCTGGTCGATACGACTGCGCGCCAACCCTATGTCAGGATCGACGGCCTCGGCGACCTTTCGCACGCTTCCGCCGTCTATTCGCGCGACGGGCGCTACGCCTTCGTCTTCGGCCGCGATGGCGGGCTGACCAAGATCGACATGCTGGAAGGGCGCATCGTCAAGCGCGTCATGCAGTCGGGCAACGCCATCGGCGGCTCGATTTCGCAGGACGGCCGCCTCGTCGTCGCCCAGAACTACACGCCGGGCGGCATCAAGGCTTTCGATGCCGCGACGCTCGAACTGCTTTCCGAAGTGCCGGCCGAATACGCGCCGGGCCAGTTCTCAAAGGTTGTCGGCCTTGCCGATAGCGCCGGCAACAGGTTCGCCTACGCGCTGTTCGAGGGCGGCGAAATCTGGGTGACCGATTTTTCCAATCCGCGTCAGCCGACGACGCAGCGCTTCCCCGCCGGCATCCAGCCCTACGACGGCCTGGTGACGCCTGACGGCCGCTACTTTCTGGCCGGCCTCTTCGGTGAGGATGGCGTGGCGATGCTCGACCTCTGGCAGCCGGAAAAGGGGGCGCGCAAGATTCTCGAAAAATACGGTCGCGGTGAAGAAAAGCTGCCGGTGTTCAAGATGCCGCACCTGCGCGGCTGGTCGGTGGCGCAGGGCAAGGCCTATCTGCCGGCGATCGGGCGCCACGAGGTGCTGGTCGTCGATGTCGCGACCTGGAAGGAAGTCGGGCGCATCCCGGTGCGCGGCCAGCCGGTCTTCGTCATGGCGCGTCCTGATGGCCGCCAGGTCTGGGTCAATTTCGCCTTCCCCGACAACGGCAGGATGGACGTCATCGACACCCTGGCCGGCAAGGTCGTGCATGCCTTCGAGCCGGGCAAGGGCATCCTGCACATGGAATTCACGCCGCGCGGCGAGAACGTCTGGCTCTCGGCGCGTGACGACAACAAGGTATTGATCTACGATACCGCGACCTTCACCCGGCTCGGGGAAATCGCCGCCGACAGCCCGTCCGGCATCTTCTTCACCGCCCGCGCCAACCGGATCGGCTTCTGATGGACAGCGCCCTCGAGTTCCGCCTGCTTAACGAGTTCCAGCGTGACTTCCCGCTGTGTCCGGCGCCCTTCGCCGAGCTCGCGGCGCGCCTTGGCGTCGGCGAGCGAACGGTCCTGACCGGCCTCGAAAAGCTCCGCCGCGAGGGCAAGATTTCGCGCGTCGGGGCGGTGTTCGCGCCGAAGCGGATCGGTGCCTCGACGCTGGCCGCGATGGCGGTGCCGGCACAGCAACTCGAAGCGGTGGCTGCTGCGGTCAACCGCTTCCCCGAGGTCAATCACAACTACGAACGCGAGCATCGCTACAACCTGTGGTTCGTCGTCACCGCGGCCAGCGAAGGCCGCCTGCAGGCAACGCTGGGGGCGATCGAGAAGGCGGCCGGCCATCGCTTGCTGGCGCTGCCACTGCTCGAGGAGTTTCACATCGATCTCGGCTTTCCGCTGCATGGCGAACCGTCCCGGACGCGCGCGACGGCACACAAGGTGCAACCCGTTTCGCCGATCGGCGAGGCCGAGCGCCGCCTGGTGTCGGTGCTGCAGGAGGGGCTGCCGCTGTTCATGCGCCCGTTCGCCCTGATCGCCGAGCGCATCGGCGCCCCGGAAAACGAAGTGCTGGCGCGCATCGGCAAGTGGCTCGAAGACGGCGCCATCAAGCGTTTCGGCATCGTCGTCAGGCACCGCGAACTGGGCTACACGGCCAATGCGATGCTGGTCCATGACATTCCCGACGAATGTGTCGGCGACCTCGGTCGCGCGCTGGCCGAGGAACCGGCGGTAACCCTCTGCTATCGCCGGCCGCGCATGCTGCCCGACTGGCCGTACAACCTGTTCTGCATGATCCACGGCCGCGAGCGCGCCGAAGTCGAGGGCATCATCGCCGATCTGCGCGAGCGCAATGGCATCGCTGACCGCGCGCACGACGTGCTGTTCTCGTTGACCCGGTTCAAGCAGAACGGCGCCCGCTATGCCTGAGCTTGATGCGGTCGACCGGAAAATAATCGACAAATTGCAGGGCGACTTTCCGCTCTGTGACGAGCCATACGCGGCGGCAGCCGTGCAACTCGGCGTCTCCGGTGACGAGTTGCTGGAGCGCCTGCAACGCCTTCTCGACACCCGGGTGCTGACCCGTTTCGGCCCGCTGGTGCACATCGAACGCATGGGCGGCGCCTTCGTTCTGGCGGCGCTGCAGGTGCCCGAGGAGCGCTACGATGAAGTGGCCGACCTGGTCAACGCGCTGCCCGAGGTTGCCCACAATTACCGGCGCGAGCACGCGCTGAACATGTGGTTCGTGCTGGCGACCGAGACGCAGGGCGGCATCGGCGCGGCCATCGCCCGCATCGAAGAGGTTACCGGCCTGCCGGTTCATGCTTTTCCCAAGGAGCGCGAGTATTTCGTCGAAATGAAGCTCGCGGCACGCGCATGAGCGACGCGGCGAAGCTCGATGCCATCGACCGCGCACTGATTGTCGCCACGCAGGGCGGCCTGCCGCTGGTGGCCCGCCCCTACCAGCTGATCGGCGAGCAGGTCGGCGTTTCCGGCCAGGAAGTCATGGCGCGGCTGCAGGCCATGCTCGACGCCGGCATCATCCGGCGCATCGGCGCGGTTCCCAACCATTATGCGATTGGCTGGACCGCGAACGGCATGACGGTATGGGATGTGGCGGATGAGCGGGTCGACGAACTTGGCGGGTACGTCGGCAGCCTCGACTTCGTCACCCATTGCTACCGCCGGCCGCGCGCGCTGCCGGACTGGCCATACAACCTGTTCGCCATGGTCCATGGCAGTTCGCGCGACGAAGTCCGGGACAAGGCCGCGCGCATAGCCGCGTTGCTTGGTGAGGCCAGCCGCGGCGGTGACATCCTCTTCTCCACCCGAATCCTCAAGAAGGCCGGACTGCGTATCTGACGCATCGGGTTGCCGGCAGACGCGGTCGCACCGCGCATGCCAAAATGACAGCGCCGATTGGTCATTTAAATCAGTCTGTTAGGAAATTATGGGCAAACTGGCCTGCCATAATGGCAGAACTCGGCAGGATAGCTGTTGCGTCCGACTTTGAGCTTAGTCAATATGAATCATTGACTTGGCGCATATATTGGCAAGTGGCACGACGGATGTGTGGAATGACGGTCGGGGCAGATGCATGGGCCGTATATGCCGCATCGGTGGAGACGATGAGTCCATACCAGAGCGGTATTTCATGAAGAAACTGTCGACTGTTGCTGCCCTTGCCGTCGCTTCCCTCGTTGCCGCCAATGTCTTTGCAACTGACCATAAGGGTGTGTCCGGCATGCAGGGCATGGAAGGCAAAGAGGAAGTTAGAGTCTTCGCTCGCATGGGGAGAGCCAGTCCGGCCGCCCCATTCATGAACTTTGAGACCAGGCGATAACGAAAATGAAGAAGTCGATTGCGTTGTTCGGAATGTTGACCGTGGTTGGCGTTTCCACAGCCGAAATCTCCGGCTTTATCGGGGGATTGGAGCCCGCTTCTCGTCCTGCCGGCGCCCCGGTCATCACGCATTTCGAGCAGACGCCAGTCTGGCAGGCGCAGGCCCTGCGCGGTATCGGTCAACCGCATGTCGGCCTTGATTTCCTGAAGGATCAGGGCGCCTGGTACACCCCGTTCATTCATCCCAACCTTTTGGGTCGTTATGACATTCGCGGCCTTCATGCCGATGCGGTGCGCAAGGATTGATCATGAAGAATTCGAAAGTCGGCATCGTCATTCTTGCCCTCGTTGCCGTTGCTGTGCTGATCGGCGGCTATATTGGCTGGCGGATCCGGCACCAGTCCGCCGCGCCGCAGGCGCCCGCCAGCCCCGAAGGCCAGGTCGCGCCGGCAGCCTATGCGAACAAGGATATCCTGCGCGCCACCTACGACCCCATTCACTTCAGGCCGGCCATCGAAACCGCGCGTGACGAACAGTGCCTGGCTTGTCACCGCGAGGTGCTTGACGACAAGGTTCGTGAAACGTCACCGGCAGGCGTCAACGCCAGCGCCAGCAAGGCCTGGTATCAGCGGCTCAGTACCTACGCCGGCGACCAGGACACATTCCATCGACGCCACCTGAAGACAGCGATGGCCAAAGAATTGATGAATCTCTCCTGCAATACCTGTCACCAGGGGAATGATCCGCGCGACGAAGCGCAGGGTACTTCGGCGACGGGCACGCCGCAGAGCGATAACGGATTTACGCTGCGCAAGACGGTGAACACCGAGACCACCTGCCTCAAGTGCCATGGTCCGATGAATATCCGGGTCATGGGTTTGCCCAGCCCCTGGCCGGAGAGCAAGGAGATGTTCGGCAACTCCTGCCTGACCTGTCACGCTGCCATTCGTACCAACCG
>DAOMFF010000034.1:0-10293 GCA_035429665.1 Azonexus sp. | reverse complement strand
CGAGCAAGCCCTGGAAGGTCAGGATGCCACGCTCGATTTCGAGTTGCTGGCCGAAGGCATCGTAGCGCCCGCCCTGCGTCCGTATCCGGCCGCTGGCCCTTGGCAGGTCGCGGCCCTCGGCGCGCAGGCGGACACTGCCGGCAAGACGGGCTTCGAGGCCAAGGCCGCGGAAGTGGAAATTCCTGCCGAGATCGCTCTCCACGTCGAGATCGAGCCGTGGCCTGAATGCGCTCGGCGCCGGCGCGCCGTCGGCGGCCTTGACGACGACGTCGTCGGAGAGCCGCGGGGCGCCCATCGGCGCCATCTGCCAGAAGGCGGCATCGACCGCCAGGCGCCCGCGAATCCGCAGCGCGTCCTTGATCAGGGAAATGTTGCCCTCCCCGGAAACCAGCATCCACTGACCCGGGAGCTGGTAAACACCGACGCGATCCAGGCGCAGATCGAGCGTGGCGCCGTCACTGGCGCGGTCGACGCGCATTTGACCGGCAATCTCAAGGCGTCCGGGGCGTGCCGCTTTCTCCGCCAGCACATCGGCGGCCTCTCTTTGCAGGGTGCGTGGCGCCGGCTGGAGCTGACTGTCGAAAGCCAGTTGGCTGACGCGCAGCAGGTTGTCGTCGAGCCGTGCATCGAGCACCCCGTTGGTCAGGCGCATTCCCTGTTCCGGCAGCGTCAGCGCCAGTTCCTCGCCGCGGAATTGCCCTGACGCCAGCGGATGGTCGGGGGTGCCGCCCAGCTTCAGCTCGCCGTTGAAATGGCCGCCGCTCTTCCAGGTTTCACCCAGTAATTCTGCAACCCAGGCAAGGTCGGGGATCTCGCCGCGCAGCGAGCCTTGCCAGGCGGCCCGCCGGTTGAGCGTCCAGGCATCGAGCATCGTCGCCTCCAACTGCCCGGTGATGTTGCCCAGGCGCGAACCGTGACCGCTCACGTCAGCATGGAGGCGCTGCCCGCCGGCATCGGCTTGCAGGCGCAGTTGCCAGGCGTCGCCGGCGAGGAGCAGCGGGCCGACGCGCCAGGCTGCGGCAGCCAGATTGATCGCCGCGGGCTGGGTCAGCGCGAACGAGCGGAAGCGCTCCGCAGCGGCCAGGCTGGCTTCCAGCAACCGGCCCGACCACTGCAACTCCCGGGCGTCATCGACAACTCCCCCTTCGATGACCAGCTTCACGACATTGCTGCCGGCAATTTCTCCGGCGACCCGCAGACGATGCTGGCGGCGCGTGCCTTCGCCATGCACGTCAAGCTTCCTGATCAGTCCGGGCTGGTCGACGCCATCGAAATTTGCCACCCGCGCATCAATCCTCAGCGGACTGTCCGGCAGGCTGCCGAGATCGGCCGTCAGACTGGCCTCCTTGATGCGCCCGACGCCCGGCAGGCCGAGGCGCGGCGTCGCCAGTTCGGCGGCCAGCGTCGGCTGTGACGGCGAGCCGGCGAGCCGGAGATGGCCGGCGAGGCTGCCGTCGAGCCCGTAGGGCGCCAGCGCCGGGGCGTCGATGTCGACCCGCAGGCTGTCGCCGGGCTGGCCGAAGGCACCACGCGCGGTCAGTGTGTTCGGTCCCGCAGCCAGTTGCACGTCGGCGCGCGGAATGCGCGGCCAATCGATGACGAGATCGCCGCGCCCGGTCAGCGGCTGGCCGGCGAGCCGGCTGTCGCGCAGGACAAACTGTGCCTCGACGACGGGACGGGGGCGCAGGCGGCCGCTGGCCGAAAGGGTGCCGTTGAGCATCGCCGCCGGCACCCGCGCGAAGAGGCTGGGATCGAAGCGTTCCAGTTCGCCAGCGGCGGAAAACGTCATGTCCTGCGCGGTATCGAGTTCGCCGCGTGCCGTCAGCCGCGCCTCGCCGGCGGCCAGTTCGAGGCGTGACAGAGTGACCCGGCCTTGCTCATGGCTGACCTGGGCAGCGAGCACGAAGCGGGTGTCGCCGAGCCTGACCGACAACTGCTGGCGATCGCTGGCGATGCGGGCTGAAATTGGCCCGTTCAGACGGGTTGACCGCAACACGCTCGCCAGTTGCACGGCGTCGAGGGCGCTGGCTTCGAGATCGAGGTCAAGGCTGCCGTTCCGCCAGTTGCCGCTGCCGTTCAGCCGCCCCTGACCCGGCAGGCGGGCGACGAGATCCGTCAGGCGGGCGCCGTCGTCCGCCCAGGCGAAGCACCCGCTCAGGCTTTCCAGCGGCAAGCGCTGGCGGTCGAGCGGGCCGGCCATGCTGTTGCTGACCTTGAAATCACCGCCCAGCGCGCCATCCTGTCGCTCGTCCGGCTTGACTTGGGCGCGCAGCGTCAGGCGGGCGGCCGGCGCGCCGGCAATCCAGGCGGCGGGATCGACATCCGCCAGCGCGAGTTGCGCCTCGGCAAAGGCGTGGCGGGCAAAGGGCGTCAGCGTGACCTGCCCGTCGCCGCGCAATCCCTCCTCTGCCATAACCTTCAGGACAATGCGTTCGAGCGGGCCGGCGGCATCCACGACGAGGCGCACCGGCTGTTCGTCGATCTGACCGGAAAGCGTCGCACTGACCTGCACGGGCAACGGCGCATCGGCGCCCAGCGTCATCTCGCCGGCAATGACGGTCTTGCCCAACCGGCCGCGCACCCCGGTCAGCCGGTGATCCGCGCCATCGCCGACATAAGCGGCTTGCAAGTCGTCGGCGCTGAACAGCTTGCCGTAATCGAGACGGGAAATGGCCAGCTTTTTGACGTCGACCGCGAGCGGCAGGCGCAAGCTGGCCGGCGGTGTGCTTGCTTCATCCGAACTGGCGATCTCGATTGCCAGCCGGGCGGCGGCCAGTTCGGCGATGGCTAACCGCTTCTCCAGCAAGGCGGCGGGCGACCAGTCGATCTGCAGTCGCTCGATGACGACTTCCGTTCCCGGCTCGCTCCAGATGACGCGCGCAAATGCCAGCGGGCCGAGGAGCCGGCCTGACGGCTGTTCCACGGTCAGCCGGCCGCCGCTCGCCGCAACGGCAAGACGGGCGAGCGTGCCCAGCCCGCTCTCGCTGAAGGCCAGCCAGATGCCGCCAATCGCCGTGGCGGCGACCAGCATCGTCGTGGCAAGCAGGGGAAGAAGGCGCCTCATGTCAGAACGGAATCGCCAGCGAGAAGTGCACCTGGAAGGACTGGTTGCGCTGGCCGTAGGCGAGATCGACGCCGATCGGTCCGGCCGGCGTCCGCCAGCGGCCGCCAATGCCATACCCGACCGCAAGACTGGCATCGTTCAGGTCATCGACGGCATTGCCGGCATCGACGAAGGCGGCGATCCCCCATTGCTCGTCGAGCCAGTGGGTGTATTCGGCGCTGGCTGTCGCCATGTAGCGGCCGCCGACAGTGGCCGAGCCCTCGCTGACGCCGAGGCTCTGAAAACTGTAGCCGCGCACCGTGCCGGTGCCGCCGGTGCGGAAGACATACTCCTGCGGAATACCGTTGCGCGATTCGGCGATGGTGTAGCCGATTTCACCGCGCAGGGTCAGGGTATCCAGGCGACCGACCGGAAAGAACTGCTGATAGCGCCCATACAGGCGAACGAAGTTCTGGTCTGACATGACCGCCTTGCTCGCCACGCCGACCTCGCCTTGCAGGACGATGCCGTCGCGCGTGTTGAAGGGATCGTCGAGGCGGCGCCAAACCAGCGCGAGGTTCGGGACCAGGGCCCGGCTGAGGCTTTCTGGCGCGCCATCCGGCATCAGCCGCTCAAGTTGCCAGGTCAGCGAGAGACGGTATTCCAGTTCATCCCGCCGCCAGAGTTGCTGGCCGCCGACGGCGACGCGCTCGGTGCGCAAGCCCTCGATATTGGTGGCCTGTGCCATGGCGCCGACGCTGTTGCGCCGCTGCCCGGCATCGGGCGGGAAAATAATGTCGGCGTAGGCGGTCTGCTTTTTCTGCTCGATGCGCAGACCCGAATTGAGCTCCCAGGCCTGCCCGAAGAGATCGGCCGTCTGAAAATTGGTTTCGACCCGGAAGCCGGTGTTGGAACTGACGCCGGCGCCGAACGACAGACGGTGCGCCGGACGCTCGCTCAGGCGCACAATGACCGGCGCGGTCACGACCCCGTGGGCATCCGGCGGCGTGTCACGGTCGATGCTGACGAGAACCGATCTGAACTGGGGCGTCGACTGCAGTGCCGTCTGCAAGGCATTGAGATCGGCCTCGCGAAAGGGCGCGCCCGGCCGGACCGTAAGGTTATGACGCTCGACCAGCGACGCCGGGTAGCGGTCAAGCCCCTCGATCCGTAGCTCGCCGAAACGGAACGGCGGGCCGCTGTCGTAGCGCGCCATCAGGCGCGCTTCACGGGTTGCCGGGTCAATCACCGCCTCGCTGTCGACGAGGCGGGCGCCGGCATGATTCTCGGCCAGCAGGCTGGAGAGCACCCGTTGCTTGGCATTGTTCCAGTCCTGCTGGCGAAATGGCTGGCCAACCGGAAGCCCCCAGCCGGCGATCAGTTCCTGCCGCCTTTTTGCCTCCAGCGGCCCGTCGACCGCAACATCGACGGCGGCGATCAGCGTGCGTGGACCGGGGTCGACGTCGATGCGCAAATTGCCATCGACCTCCACGAATTCGATTTGCGGCGAGAAATAGCCCTCGGTGGACAGGATCTCGCCGATGAGCCTTTGCAGCCGGGCCTGCCCGCCAGCTCCCGGCGCCGTTTCATCGGGCAGGAAAGGCGTCAGCAGGTCGGCGATTTCCTCGGGCGCGCGCAATTCGGGAGCGCCCGCCGACACCTGCGGAGCAAGGACGATCAGGACAAGCGGAAGCAGGCGCCGGATGACGTGGGACAGGACGGACACCCTGCTATTTTAACCGTGACCGTCGCTTGCCGCGCCCCGGGGTGGCAGTATGAAACTCCGCGGAGCGCTGCGGAAACGCATCCAGATCGCCTTGAGCAACGCGCCCCAGTGCTCGAAGCGAACACCACGGGCGCCGAGCGCGGTGCGCAGCGCCAAGGCAAAACTGACCGCCAGATTGGTCAGCCCGATCAGCGCGATGCCGAGTGCCGCCCAGAGAATCGCCTTGAACGGCAAAGCGAAGTCGAATCCGATCAACGCGTAGCCGAGGTTGGCCGACGAGAAGGCAATGTGCCGGATATCGAGCGGCAGGCCAAGGATGATGCCAATGACGCCGGTCGACCCGAGCATGCAACCGAACAGGAAGTTGCCCATGATGCCGCCCAGGTGGTCCTGGATGTAGGCGCCGATACTGGCGGCCCGCGCCGCGCCCGCCAGCCGCCGCAACCAGCGCAGGCGGGCGACGCGGATGCCGATGTCGCGGTAGGCGGCGCGGTTGTCGAAATAGCCGGTGATCAGGCCGGACAGGAACAGGTAGAAGCCGGCAATCGCCGCATGCGGAAGTGCCCGGCTCAGCGGGTCGAGGTCGCCGAGCAGGTGGGCGCTCTTCTCCAGCGGGATCACCGGATGACCCTGGATCTGGCCAAGCCAGAAGCCGATGGCGATGGCTACCGGCAGCGCCATGACGACGTTGCCGGCGATCGCCGCCAACTGGCTGCGACAGACCGCGGCGACGACGTCGACCAGCCCGTCGAGTTCGGCCTGACGGGTCGGGCGGACCTCGCCGAGCAGGCCGGCCAGCGTCTGCGCGGTCATCGCCGGCTGCTTGGTGGCGACGGTCATGCCGAGCAGGTAGATGAGGACGAAGCCGAGACCATAGATCATGCTGAACAGGAAGGCCTCGACAAACAGCGGCGCGTGCAGGCCTGCCGCGAAGATCTTGAGCAACGCCATGCCGGCGATCAGCACGCCGGCCCCGGCGGCCGAACGCCACATCTGCCGGTAGTCGCCGGCGGTCTCGCAGATGTAGTGCTCGCCGGACCGCGCCGCATTCTCGGTCACCCTGACCGCCAGCAGGCGCGAAAGCTGCGCCATGTAATGTCCCAGGCTGTTGCGGCGGTTCTCGGCGAGGAAGGTATCGTGGGCGAACTCCGCCCAGGCCGCGGTGGCGTGGCCAAGCGCAGTCGACGCATTGGCGGCCACCAGAATGGCAACCAGTTCGCGCAGCCGCCCCAGGCATTGTTCGCTGCGCGCGAGCAAATAACTGAGATGCAGGCTGGTACCGATCGTCAGCGCCCGCTTGCGGACCCGTTGCAGCGTGCTTGCGCACTGGTCGACGATGACCAGCAACTGGCTGCCGTCGTCGGCCGGGATGGCCGGATCGTCGAGGGCGGCACGCAAGGCGTTGACGAAATCCAGTGCCTCGGCTGACAGCGCCACGAAACACGGCAGGTCGTCGCCGAAGCTGGGTGAGGCGCGCATCAGCTCGCCCTCGACCCCGAGGCCGCTGACGCGATGCGCCAGCAGCAACACCGATTTGAGAATCTGTTCCTGGATGCCACGCCAATCGAGATTGCGCAACTCGTCCGCGGGCGCGAGCAGCGCCCAGAGCCGCCGCGAGTGTTCGGGCCGCACCTGTTCCTGCCAGCGCCAGTCATCGGGCCGGTCAAAAATGACATGCAGGCAGTCCTTCAGCCGCCGCTCGTCGGGCGCCTCCGGCAGCAGCCGGTCAACCAGGATGCGCCACCATTCGGAAAAGAAACCGGTGCCGGGCAGGATGCCGCTGTCGGTGAAAAAGGTAATGAGGCGGCGGCTGGCAATGAAATGCACGACATGGCCGCGAAACGCCAGAAGCAGGTCGACATCGCCCTCGAGGCGGTCCAGCATCGCCGCGTAGCGCTCGCCCGCCCCGGTATCACTGCGGTTTTTCGGGCGCAATACGGAAACCAGTCGGCGAATCAGATCGAGCGTATCGGCCGCCGGGTCGCGAAAGGCTTCGAGCGCGGCAGCCAGACGATCTTCCGGGGATTTCCGGCGACCCGGCAACCAGCCGGTCAGCTTCGCGATGATCGACATCAGGAGATGACGCCGCCAGAAGCCGGCATTCGTTCCTGGATCGCAGCCGGCATTGGAGGCGCAACGACCGGGCCCAGCAACAATCCACGATTTCTCAATCTTGAATAGCCCCTATTGGAGCGGTGCCGGTTGATTTGCAACGCTAGTCATTTGGGGGAATCTTTCTGAAGTGTTGCTTCAAGCGCCATGTCCAGAAGAAAACCCAAAGCACAAACACGGCAGTGCCGCCAACCATCCATTTTTGAGGACAAGTGTTCAGGAACGCCTGGTAGTACGTGGTGGTGGAGAGGAGGAGGATCGAACTCCCGACCTCCGCATTGCGAACGCGGCGCTCTCCCAGCTGAGCTACCCCCCCAACGTCCAACGAATTTTATATCATAGGGACTGGCTTATCAAAGCCATCGCGTCCCGCCCGGAAGCGAATCATCCGCCGCGCTCTCCGCAGCGGCCTGCGGCAAGCGCGGTCCCGACTTTCCTGGAGACAATTCATGAGCATCCACTGCGACCTCGGCAATCAGAAATGCAAACCCTGTGAAGGCGGCGTCGCGGCGCTCGACGAAGAAGCCTGCCGTGCCTATCTGGATGCGCTCGAGGACTGGGTTCTGGCGGGCTCGGCCATCGAAAAAGCCTACCGTTTCCAGAACCATCATGAGGTGATGGCGTTCGTGAATGCCGTGGCGTGGATATCGCACCGCGAAGGGCACCACCCGGAAATCACCGTCGGTTACGCCGACTGCCGGGTACGTTACTGGACGTTCGCAATCGGCGGCCTGTCGGAAAACGATTTTATCTGCGCCGCCAAGGTCGACCGCCTCTTTTCGCTCTGATCAGGCGGCTGCCGAACCGGCGGCGGCGCGCCGCAGGCGGTCGGCGACGGCCGTCCAGTCGGGACGCTCCGGTGGCGCTTCGACGACGATCAGGTCGACGCCGGCGTGATCCATCTCGCGCAGCGCGGCATACAGGTCGTGCGCGTAGGCAACCGGATCGAGCGACAGGCGCCGCCAGAGGTGGGGTATGCCGGCCGCTGGCGGCTGGCTGTGGCCGATGACGCCGCAGCGCCCTCCCTTGTTCCCCTGGGCGTTGAGAAAATCGAGCAGGCGCTCGCCGGCAACCATGCGCATGGGTGTCCGCGGCGCGTAGTGGGCCTCCAGCGAGCCGGAAACGCGCGGCGTGCCGGCAACAGCCGACAACTGTGGCTGAATCCCGCTGACGGCCTCCAGATGCGCCGCCGAGATATGGCCCGGACGCAGGATTATCGGCGCGCCACGCGAGCAGTCGACGATGGTCGACTCGATGCCGACCGCGCACGGGCCGCCGTCGAGAATCAGCGCCACGCGGTCGCCAAGTTCCTCGCGGACATGGTCGGCGGTGGTCGGGCTGATATGGCCGAAACGGTTGGCCGACGGCGCGGCGATGCCGCCCGGCCCGCCGCCGGCGGCGAAGCCGCGCAGCAGTTCGAGCGCGACCGGGTGACCGGGGACGCGCAGGCCGACGGTATCCTGGCCGCCGGTCACGGTCGACGGCACCCAGGCCTGCTTTTTCAGAATCAGCGTCAGCGGCCCCGGCCAGAACGCTTCCATGAGTTCCCAGGCGAATCCCGGAACCTGCTCCGCCCAACGGTCGACCGCATCGTCGCCGGAAACATGGACGATCAGCGGGTGATCGGCGGGGCGACCCTTGGCGGCGAAGATCCTGGTGACCGCTTCGGGGTTGGCGGCATCGGCGCCCAGGCCATAAACGGTTTCGGTGGGAAAGGCGACAAGCTGGCCGGCGCGCAACAATTCAACGGCGCGCGCGAAATCCGGGCTCATTGGCAGGCGTCGCCGTCAGTGGCGCTCAAGGCAGATCGGGCAGCGTCTTGGCCAGAACCTTCTCGGTCTGGCGCTGGCGGAAATTCGCCAGCCGGGTGGCAACCTCGGCGTCTTCCAACGCCAGGACCGAGACGGCGAACAGCGCCGCGTTGAGCGCCCCCGCCTCGCCGACGGCGAAGGTGGCGACAGGAATGCCGCCGGGCATCTGGACCATCGACAGCAGCGAATCGAGACCCTGCAGGTGCTTGGAAGGCATCGGCACGCCGAGCACGGGAATCTGCGTCTTGGCCGCGAGAACGCCGGCCAGGTGGGCGGCGCCGCCGGCCGCGCCGATCAGTATCCTGATGCCACGCTCGCTGGCGGTAGCCGCGTATTCGAGCGCGGCATCGGGGGTGCGGTGGGCTGACAGCACCCTGGCATCGTAGGGGATGTCGAAATTCCTGAGGGTCTCGGCGGCCACCCGCATCACCGGCCAGTCACTGTCCGAACCCATGACGATACCCACCAATGCTGTCTTGCTCATGCTGTGCTTTCCTTGAAAATATGACGAAATCTGAACATTGAAGAGAGATGATCCGGGGGCCGTGCACGCCGACCCGCACCGACCGGGGCTTTGTCAGCACTCCGGCGTTTCAGTTCCCGGCAGCCTTGCGCTCCGCGGCCTCGATGGTATTGGCGAGCAGCATGGTGATGGTCATCGGGCCGACGCCGCCCGGCACCGGGGTGATCTGGCCGGCCACCTGGAGGCAGTTGGCGAAATCAACATCGCCGCACAGCTTGCCATCGGGCAGGCGGTTGATGCCAACGTCGATGACGACCGCCCCCGGCTTGACCATGTCGGCGGTGACGAAGCGCGGCTTGCCGACGGCGACGACCAGGATGTCGGCGCGGCGGGTATGGCCGGCGAGATCCCGGGTGCGCGAGTTGCAGACGGTGACGGTGGCGCCGGCGTTGATCAGCAGCAGCGCCATCGGCTTGCCGACGATGTTGGAACGGCCGATGACGACGGCTTCCTTGCCGCTCAGGTCGACCTTGCCCTTCTCGAACATCTTCATGACGCCGTAGGGCGTGCACGGGATGAAACGGGGATTGCCCTGGGCCAGCGCGCCGACGTTCGCGGCGTGGAAGCCGTCGACGTCCTTGACGACGGCGATCGCGGCAAGCACGGCCGCTTCGGAGAACTGCCGGGGCAGCGGCAACTGCACGAGAATGCCGTGGATATTGGGATCAGCATTCAGCTCGGCGATCTTTTTTAGCACAATTTCCGGGTCGACCGCGGCATCGTAGATGATCTTCTCGGAGTGCATGCCGATCGCTTGGCAGGCATTGACCTTGTTGCGCACATAGACCTGCGACGCGGCGTCCTCACCCACCAGAATGACCGCCAGGCCAGGGCGCTGCCCTTTTTCCGCCAAGGCGTCGACCCGCGCCTTGAAGCTCTGGCGCAGTTCCTCTGCCAGCGCCTTGCCGTCGATTACTTGTGCCGTCATCGTTGCATCACACGGAAATGAAAAGGGAAAGGGCGATGCCTTTCCCGTTGAATTGGTGCGTATTTTACCAGATCACGCGAGCGCGGCTTCGGCTGCGCCGACGGCAGCGCGACCCGCCGCGAAAGCCCGGCGGTTCAGTTCGACCAGTTT
>DAOMFF010000033.1:0-10418 GCA_035429665.1 Azonexus sp. | reverse complement strand
CTGGCGCCGGAACGCATCATCGGCGTCGAGACCGGCGGCTGCCCGCACACGGCGATCCGCGAGGATGCCTCGATCAACCTCGAAGCGGTCGACCGCCTGCAGCGCGCCTTTCCCGGCGTCGAACTGATCCTCGTCGAATCCGGCGGAGACAACCTGGCGGCGACTTTCTCGCCCGAACTGTCCGACCTGACCATCTACGTGATCGACGTCGCGGCGGGCGAGAAGATTCCGCGCAAGGGCGGGCCCGGCATCACCAAGTCCGACCTCCTGATCATCAACAAGGTCGACCTCGCTCCCATGGTCGGCGCCTCGCTCGACGTCATGGCCCATGATGCAAAGCTGCAGCGCGGCGATCGCCCCTTCGTCTTCACCAACCTGAAAACCGGCGAAGGCCTTGAAACGGTGATCGCCTTCATCCGCGAGCGTGGCATGCTCGACTGAAATGGCCGTGAATGCGCCATCCGGCATTGGGCCGTGGGGGCATCGCCAGGATTCGACGTTGCCGGACTTCAATCTCGGCAACCCGACCAGCCGGTCGCCGAAGCAACGGCCACATTTCCGATTACTCGGCAATTCCCTTCTTCGTATCCTTCACCTTGGCGTGACCTCGTTGGTTGCTGAACATAGATCTCAACAAACCGAGGGAACATCACCCGCCCGACGGCAGACAGTTTTCGCAAAAAAACGACGCCAACCCCTCGCCCGACCCCAATTATTTTCATGCCTATGACATACTTTACATTGGATCACATGGCGACCACCTAATATCAATCCCACCAAACACCAAGAACCGCTTGTACCGGCAAACCAGCGACATGACACTTTCCGCGCATCTCACTGCTGATGAAATCAAGGCGCTTCTGGACGTCGTCCAACAGTCCTTCGCGGTGCGCAAGCACTTTCAGCTGTATTCATGGCTCCGGGAAGATGTGCAAAGCTTTCTGCCCCATGACATACTGATCGTCGCCTGGGGTGATTTCTCATTGGGACTGGTGAGCATCGACGTCGTTTCCCCGTTGCCTGGCGTGCAAACCGAAAGAATCGGCGAAAAAGCCATTCAACCTTTCGTTACCTCCCTGTTCGGGCGCTGGCTCGCAGGCAAGCATGCACCCTACCTGTTGGACGCCCCTCAAGGTTTTTCGTGCGAAGGCATCCGCGGTTCATCGATCGAGGCGGCCCTGGGCGGCATGCTTGGTTGCCTCGTGCACGGAATCAAGGATCAACGCGGGCGCCACGATTGCATCTATGCACTGCTCAGCCCCGCCGAAATCGGCACGGAGCGCTCCAAACTGTCCTTTCGTTTCCTGCTCCCCCATATCGATAAGGTTTTCCGGCAGATCGCGCATATCCCCGAGGAATACCGGGACGATGGCGACGAAGCGCCGGTCCTCGAACCCGAGCTGCGAAAGGACATGCCATTCGGCATGAGCGGCCGCGAATGCGAAATCATGCAATGGGTGCGTAGAGGCAAGACGAACCAGGAAATCGGCATGATCCTTGACATCAGCGCCTTCGCGGTCAAGAACCACCTGCAACGCATCTTCAGGAAACTCAATGTCATCAGTCGCGCCCAGGCCGTCGCCGCAACCGAGAGCATACTCGGCAATGCCACAAAGTAGGACAGAAGGCATACCCGTTAGCCGCTCGACCAACATGACGGTCGGCCGCGACAACTTGGTCGAGTTGGTCGAAGCGCTGCTCGAACCGCTGGTTCTCGCACTCACCATCTGGTTGGTAAGCTTCCACTTTGAAGGCGAAGTGACGACTCCCTCGCTGATTGCCTCGCTGCTCGCTTTCGCGCTCACCTTCCCCGGACGTCCCAGCCTGCAGGAATCGGCCTGGCACAGTATCGCCGACATTCTGGTTTCATGGTTCCTGATCGCCGCGCTGATCGTCTTCTTCGGCTATGCGACGCGCTCGCTCAAGCTCTTCCCCAGGGAGGCCATCATCCACTGGCTGTGGCTGGGTCTGCTGACGCAGATTGCCGCGCATCTGCTGTTCCGTCTTGTCACCCCATGGCTGTACGCCATACAAGGACGTCGGAAACGCGCAATCATCGTCGGCATGAACGAGCAGGGGATCGCCCTGGCGGAGCGAACCGAATCCAGTCCCTACAGCAACCTCGAACTGGTCGGCTTCTTCGATGACCGCGCGCGGAATCGCCTGCCCCAGGGCAGCCCCTGGCCGGTCATCGGCAAACTCGCCGATCTCGCAAGGTATGCCAAGGAGAACCGGATCGATCTGGTCTACCTCTCGCTGCCGATGGCAACCCAGCCGCGCATTCTCAATATAATTGCTGAAACTGATAACGATGGCGCCGATGGCGAACAACCCGTACTGCTTAGGACCGAGTATCCGAGCAAGTACGACCTGTGAACCAAATGAAGCAGCAGGCGCACGACGCCACCACCGCCTCCCCAGAAGACGGCAGAGAGACTCTTGGCGCCAAGGCTTTTTTCGGCTGCTTGCGGTTTTTGATTCATCCAGATCAGCTACGGCCATCAGTTGTTACCCGGTATGACGCGAATGCTGCTGCAATACCCTCTTCCAGCCCGGTGCTCGCAGACCAGCCAAGCGCGGCAAGGCTGGAAACATCGAGAAGCTTGCGCGGCGTGCCGTCCGGTTTAGTTGCATCAAAAGCGATCTCGCCGTCAAAACCGACTACCTTCATTATGGTTTCAGCCAGTTCCCGAATCGTCACGTCCTTTCCCGTACCAACGTTGTAAAGGCCTTCGGTAATGTTCTCGTTTTCCATGAGGAACAGGCAGGCATCGGCCATGTCGTCCACATAGAGAAATTCACGCCTCGGCTTGCCGGAACCCCAGACTTCAAGTTTCGTGTCGCCCCGCTGCTTTGCTTCATGGGCCTTTCTCAGCAATGCGGGCAGGACGTGGGAGTTGTTCAGGTCATAGTTGTCGTTCGGGCCATAGAGATTGGTCGGCATCACGCTCACGTACTGCCGGCCGTATTGGCGGTTATAGGATTCGCAGAGCTTGATGCCGGCAATTTTGGCAATCGCGTATGGTTCGTTGGTCGGTTCAAGCGGAGCAGTGAGGAGGAATTCTTCCTTGATCGGCTGTGGGCAATCCCTTGGATAGATACAACTGGAACCAAGAAACAGCAGCCGGTTAACATCGGTTTTATGTGCTGCATGAATGATGTTGGCTTCAATCATCATGTTTTGATAAATGAAGTCGGCGCGATAGACGTTATTTGCCTGAATGCCGCCGACCTTGGCGGCAGCCAGAAAAACGTAGTCCGGCTTTTCTGCCCGGAAAAAGGCGTCGACCGCAGCTTGCTCGGTGAGATCGAGTTCGGCATGGGTGCGGTTGACGAGGTTGGTGTAACCCCTGGCCTGCAGTTTGCGCACGATGGCCGAGCCGACCATGCCACAGTGACCGGCCACGTAGATTTTGGCGTGCTTGTCCATGCTTGATTACCGCCTACTCGTGGTGATCGTAGGTCTGGAAACCGGCCATCTTGACGAGCGCGTCGCGCTTGGCAGCGGAGTAATCGGCACGAACCATTTCCTGGACAAGCTCAGCCAGGGTGGTTCTGGGCACCCAGCCAAGTTTCTCCTTGGCTTTGCTCGGGTCGCCGAGCAGGGTTTCGACCTCGGTGGGGCGGAAGTAGCGCGGGTCGACCTTGACGATGATCTCACCCACCTTGAGTTTGACATCCTTTTTGGTGACAGTGGTAACGATGCCGATTTCCTGCTCGCCCTCGCCTTCCCAAAGCAGTTCGATGCCGAGTTCAGCCGCAGCGAATTCGACGAACTGGCGGACGCTGTATTGCACGCCGGTGGCAATGACAAAGTCTTCCGGCTTGTCCTGCTGCAACATCAGCCACTGCATTTCGACATAGTCGCGGGCATGTCCCCAGTCACGCAGTGAAGAGAGGTTCCCGAGGTAGAGGCAGTCTTGCAGGCCGAGCGCCATGCGGGCGACGGCGCGGGTGATCTTGCGGGTGACGAAGGTTTCGCCACGCAGCGGGGATTCGTGGTTGAAGAGGATGCCATTGCACGCGTAGATGCCATAAGCTTCACGGTAGTTTACGGTGATCCAGTAGGCGTACATCTTGGCCACTGCGTAGGGGCTGCGCGGGTAAAAAGGCGTTGATTCCTTCTGCGGGATTTCCTGTACCAGGCCGTAGAGTTCGCTGGTTGATGCCTGATAGAACCTGGTTTTTTTCTCCAGACCGAGGATACGGATGGCTTCGAGGATACGCAGGGTGCCCATGCCATCGGCGTTGGCGGTGTATTCGGGAGACTCGAAGCTGACCGCGACATGGCTCATGGCGCCCAGATTGTAGATTTCATCCGGCCGGGTCTGCTGGATGATGCGGATCAGGTTCGAAGAGTCGGTGAGGTCGCCGTAATGCAGGACAAAATTCTTGTTTTCGACGTGCGGATCCTGATACAGGTGATCGATGCGGTCGGTATTGAAGGACGAGGCACGGCGCTTGATGCCGTGGACGATGTAGCCCTTTTTGAGCAGAAACTCGGAGAGGTAGGCGCCGTCCTGGCCGGTGACGCCAGTGATGAGAGCAACTTTTTTTGTCATGGTTTTCTTGCCTGCAATTATGGGTTTTCGAATATTCTGTTTCGATATTCCGTGGGAATCGCGAGATACATTTCGCCGGCGAACCGATCGTGCATGGCATAGGCATGCGGCGCATCGGGGTCGATGGAGGAAATGCGAACAAGCATGCCGTCCGGTATCTTGCCGTTCAGGCCACAACCCAGTTCGAGCAGTTTTTTGTGGATGCCCCCAGCGACTATCTGGTCGCCCACCGTTGTCCAGTAAGTTATCGGCTCTACCCGCCTGCCGAGCACCGTTTTGAGCCGCACTGCGGGAATCTGTCGGTTTTGTATGCCAAGCACCGACCGGCTTACTTCCTGCAACGTGAAGCCTTGGGCCAGATAGCAAACTTCCGGCTTGTGCACCTGCATGGCATCGCTTTGGTCGCTGCCGTAGACCACCGAAAGCATGATGCGATCGCCTTCGGCATTCCGATAAACGCGCGACAGGTTCTGCTTATAGATTTTTGCAACCATTGCGGCCTGGATCAGATACGTGTAGCTGTACTGCTGGGAAAGCGCCCGCTGGATATCTTCCTCGGTGAGCAGGCCAGGCTGGATGGCGGCATCACCAAAGCGCAGCCCTTGTTCCTTGTGGATGTCCAGAATCCGGCCGACGGCTTTGGGGGTCAGGCGGCCGCTGTCGATGAGGATGGCGCCGATGGAACGTGCCGAGGCGGCGTGCTGGGTATCGGTGATGGCATTCATGGAAATCATGCCTCCCTTGTCACGATGGCCTGGTGGTCACCGGCAATGTTGCGGTCGACCAGCGATTTTCGCCAGAAATGCCATTTATTCCGGCGCTCCGGCATCCGGGAACTGTCCAGCCTGCCCAGCACCGGCAGGCCGAGCTCCTCGGCGAGGTCGTCGGCGGAACGCACGCGGCGCTGGGCCAGCTCGAGCATCAGCGCGGCGCCGACGCCGAGCAGCGTGCCGAGGAAGATGGAGACCAGCACGTTCAGGAGAACCTTGGGCTTCGAGTGCGCCAGCGGTTCGGCAGCCGGGGTCAGCACCGAGATGTTGGTCTGGATCGATTGCGACTCGAGCTTGCTTTGCGTCATGCGCTGCCCGACGGCGTCGAAGGCGCGCTGGGCCGTATCGACCTCGCGCATCATGACGCTGATCTCGTCGCGCTGTTTCTTGAGCTCCAGCACTTTCTTCTTTTGCGCTTCGATGGCGAGCTTGATTCCCGCTTCCTTGGCATCGCTGACGCGGCCGGCGGTACCGACGCCGCTGGCAACCTTGGCGGTTTCGGCCCTGAGGCGCGCCTTCAGTTCGTTCAACTCCGCTTCGGCGCGCTGATATTGCGGATGGTTCTGCCCAAGGTTGCCGGCCAGTTCCTTGAGCCTGGATTCCATACGGGCGACATCGGCCTTAAGCTGGTTGATCAGCGGGTTCTGGATCACTTCCTGCAGCGTGTCGGCCGAGCCTGATTTCTGTTTGCTGCTGGCGTCGGTCCCCTCGGCTTCGGCTTGCGTCAGTTGCCCGGAGAGTTCGTTGAACTTCTGGGTCTCGTAGTCGAGCCGCTCGTCGGTGGCGATGATCCCGGTCCTTTGCTGGTAGTCGGAAAGTTCCTTCTGGGCGGCCTCCAGCCGTTCGCGCTGGACCTTGATCTGGATGTCGAACCAGTTGGCGTATTGCTTCGCCGGTTCGACGCGCAACTCGATGTTGGTATCGACATAGGCCTGCGCAAACGCATTGGCGACGGCGGCGGCAAAGGCCGGGTCAGCCCCCGAGTAGCCGATATTGATGACATTGCTCTCGCGCGAGGGCTTAACGTCCAGTTTCTTCTGCAACATGGAGCCCAGCCAGGCGTGGATTTGCCCCCTGCCTCCGGTTGCCTCTTCCCACTGCTCGCGAACAACCGGGCTTTCGTCCATCTTGAGCAGTTTGACGACGCGCTGGGCGACGCGGTCGCTCGTGATGATGTCCATCTGCGTCGCCATGTTCTTGCGATGCAGGCGAATCCGTGATTCCGAGCCCTGCACGGTCGGACCGCCCCCCAGGCTCAGCGCTTGCTGGATGGTCATGCCGCGCTCGATGCGGTAAGCACCGGGACGCTGGGCTTCGCCGTAGATGTAAAAGACGGGCGCGCGATGAACATAGATGACATCGCCGCCGGCAACGACCAGGTCATCGCTTTGCTTGTAGTCAACGCAGATGGCCGGAAAGTCGATTCCCTTGCGAAATGGCTTGCCCTCGCGGGTGCCCGCCAGGATGACGATATCCGAACCGGACGGGGTTATGCCGCCGGCCATGGCGAGAATGTCGGATACGCGGGTATTGCCGGTTTCCAGCGGGAAATGAGGATAAAGAGTTCGCTTATGTGCGGACACTACGACTCTTCGAGGACCGTCGTAACGCCCATGGCGGCTGCACCGTCCCAGAAGATCATGTTGCCAGATCCTGATCGCGCAGCAGCTTGACGTCCATGGCATCGACCAGCGCCTGCCAGGAAGCATTGATGATATCGGTCGACACGCCAATGGTCGTCCAGTTAGTGCAGCCGTCGGTCGACTCGATCAGCACGCGCACCTTGGCTGCCGATGCTTTATCAGAATCCAGTACGCGCACCTTGTAGTCGGTAAGGCGGATTTCGCCGATAGCCGGGTAAAGCCGCTCCAGCGCCTTGCGCACGGCCTTGTCGAGTGCGTTGACCGGACCATCGCCCTCGGCCACGGTAAGCACTTCCTGATCGCCCACGCGCACCTTGATGATCACCGAGGAATTGACATCATTGACTGCCGGCTCATTGGCAATGACCTTGAATTCGACCAGTTCGAAGAAAGGTGTGTAGCGACCAAGCATCTTGCGCACCACCAGATCAAAGGAGCTTTCCGCCGCCTCGAACTGGTAGCCCTCATGTTCAAGCTCCTTGAGCTTGTCGATAATTCGGCGCGTCTCGGGTGAATCCTTGGTCAGGTTCGGGTCGATGGCGTTGATGCGCGCCAGCAGTGTGCTGCGCCCGGCGACTTCAGACATCAGGACGCTCCGGCTGTTGCCGACCAGCTCGGGGTTGATGTGCTCGTAGGAAATCGGGTTCTTGACGACCGCGTCGATGTGCATGCCGCCTTTGTGGGCGAAGGCGTGACCACCGACATAGGGTGCTTTCTCGTTGTGCGGCATGTTGGCGATTTCGCTTACCGAGCGTGCAACCGACGTCAGGTTGCGCATCGCGGCTTCGGGAATGCAGTCCAGCCCCAGTTTCAACTGCAGGTTGGGAATGATCGAGCAGAGGTTGGCATTGCCACAACGCTCGCCCAGACCGTTGATCGTACCCTGCACCTGCGTCGCCCCGGCCTGCACCGCGCGGATGGAGTTGGCCACCGCCATCTCGCTATCGTTGTGGCAGTGGATACCAACAGCTACATGGGGAAACTTTGCGCAGACGATGCGGGTAATCTCGAAAATCTCTTCGGGAAAGTTGCCGCCATTGGTGTCGCAGAGTGCGAGGCTGTCCGCCCCCGCCTCTGCCGCCACCGCGAGTGATTCCAGTGCATACGCGGCATTGGCTTTGTAGCCGTCGAAGAAGTGCTCGGCATCGAACACCACCTCCTTGCCATGCTGCTTGAGATAACGCACGGTGTCGGAAATCATGTGCAAATTCTCGTCGAGCGTGGTACGCAGGATTTCCAGCACCTGGTAATCCCAGCTCTTGCCGAAGATGGCGATAGCCGGCGTGTTGGCCTTCAGCAGCGATTGCAGGCCGACATCTTCCGGGACGCGAATACCCACCTTGCGTGTGGCCCCGAAGGCGATGATGCGGGCGTGAGCAAGCTTCAGGTTCGCGGCGCGGGCGAAGAACTCCAGATCCTTGGGATTGGAGCCCGGATTGCCGGCCTCGATATAGCTCACGCCGAGGGCATCCAGCCGCTCAACGATCTTGAGCTTGTCCTCGACGGAGTAGGAAATACCCTGCGCCTGGGCGCCGTCGCGCAGCGTGGAGTCGTAAATGGAAATCCGGGCCATGGAGATTCGCGTAGTTGATTACCGCAACGGTGTTACGGTGCGGCGCAAATTGTACTAGCGTTGCGCTTCATTTTACGTAACTGCTAAGGTAGGCCGAAATGGCATCGCTGATCCGGGTTCGGGGAAAGGCTGATGGCGCCGATTGGAGAAGGCATGGAAGAGCTGAATCGCCCCCGACTTCGATGGACACAGAGCGACCGCAAGACGCAACGCATAGCAATGGCTGCTCTGGTCGAGTTGCTGACCCTGAGTGGTGGCCGCCTCGAACGAAAGTTGCACTCGGATACCTGACGTTGACCTCTGGCGGCGCGACGGGCCGCTCAGGGTGGAGTGCCCTTATTCGACGGACGCCGGCCAAGCCACCGCAATTTCCCGCATGCCCCTGACAAGGAACACCCGGGCACTCTAAGGAATCGTCGCCGGCGGCGACCAATGGATACGGACAATTCATCCGCCATCCATCAGGAGCCGCCCCATGAAGTTCATCCATTCCCTCGCCGCCCTTGGCCTTGCCACCGCGCTCAACCTGGCGCACGCCCTCGATATCCAGCCCTATTCGCCGGAACTGCTGGCCAGCGAGCAAAAGGCCGACAAGGCGGTCGCGCTGCATTTCGACGCCGACTGGTGCCCGACCTGCCGTGCGCAGGAAAAGGTCTTGAACGGCTGGAAGGGCGACAGCGCCGTGCCGGGCACGCTGCTGATCGTCAATTACGACAACGACCGCGAGTTGCGCAAGAAATTGGGGGTCCGCACCCAGTCGACCGTGATCGTCTACAAAGGCGCCACGGAAAAAGCGCGTCGCCAGCGAGGGCGGCGTCGACAAGTGGCTGGAAGCGCGCGTCGTCGCCATCCTGCCGTATGCCTGGATCGGGGCGACCACGCTGTTCTGCCACCATGAAGGGTGGCACCAATGAAACCAAATACGCACCGCTGGTGTCAATAATCGTTACAAAGCCCCCCAGAAAGGCAAACAGACGGCTTTCACTGGGGAAAATACAATGCAGTCACCCCAAGTAATGGAGAAATCATCATGCCCCACATCAGAACTACTAACAGACAGTTTCCCAGTCTTGACGAGATCATTCAGTTGATCGCGGACGTTCGGAGATACGGTGCCCTGCGCCGCCAGGAAAGGATCGAGCGCGCGTTGAGCGCGGCAGTCTTCTGATCTGAACATCCCTCGTCACCGCGGCGGAACCCCTAACCGGGCTGTTCCGCCGTTTTTTCGTTGAGCATCCGCAGCTCGCGCTGCGGAAAGGGAATCTCGATTCCGTTGTCGCGGAAAGCCCGCCAGACCGCACGGTTGACGTCCGACGTGACCCCGCCCTTGCCTTCCTCGGGATCGGCGATCCAGAAGCCGAGTTCAAGCTGGATGCTGCTGTCACCGAACAGCGTCAACAAAACTTTGGGTGCCGGATCGGCGAGGACGCGCGGCTGTCCGCTGGCGGCTTCGGCCATCAGGCGCATGGCCAGATCGAGATCTGTGCCGTAGGCGACACCGACGGTCGTCGCCAGTCGCACGCGGGTATCGGTGTAGGACTGGTTCTGGACCACATTGGATATCAGCATCTCGTTGGGGACGATGAACTCGACGCCGCCCGGATTCTTGAGCACGGTATAGCGCGTCGTGATCTTGCTCACCTGGCCGCCGTCCGTCCCCACCTGGACGATGTCGCCGAGATGGATGGAACGGTCGAGCAGGATGATGAAGCCGGAAACGTAATTGCTGGCAATCCGCTGCATGCCGAGACCGAGGCCGACGCCGAGGGCGCCGGTGAACACCGAGAACGCCGTCATGTCGATGCCGGCCATCGACAGGCCGGTGACCAGCGCCGCCACCGTCAGCAGCGCCTTGGCGACGCGCACGCCG
>DAOMFF010000032.1:2227-10508 GCA_035429665.1 Azonexus sp. | reverse complement strand
CTGCCGGCCAGTCCGCCAAAAACGATGTTGAGCCAGGTTCGGCGCTTGAGCCAGACGGTGTATACGATCGCATAGAAGAAGGCGCCAAGAAAGACGAACAGGGCCGACCAAGCATTGAGCGCAATCCACGCAGCGCCGACCGAGAGTACCGTCAAGGCGGCGATGATGACGAGCCAGACGGGGCCGTGCTTGATCTCGCCGGTGACGAACGGCCGCGCCTTGGTGCGCGCCATGAGCGGGTCCAGATCATGCTCGTAATACTGGTTGAAGGCACCGGCGCTGGCCGACGAAACCAGGACGGAAAGCGTCAGCACGATCAGTTGCATCCAGGTCAGACTGGCTCCGGGGCTGACAGCCAGACCGGCAAGCGCCGTAAACGTAATGACGACGCCAATACGCAGCTTGAACAAGCTCAGAATGGCGCGGATGGGCAGACCGGAGGTGCTTGGCGGTAGCGTCGATTGCATAAGTTCAAGGGGCATCTTACTTGGGCAATTATACCCGGGTGAAACCTGCTTGAATCGGGCCTGAATGGCAAGCCCGATTGAGGCAGGTCCCCGCGCTTCTTGGCGCAGGGGGGTCGGCCAGATTAGCTCAGCAGCCAGACTTCGGACAGGTACTTCCAGTTGACGAAGTAGTAGAGGACGAAGCAGACGAACAGCAGCCCGGCCAGTACCACCGTGCCCGGAACACCGACGTGCTCGTCGCTGCCCGAATGCGATGCAGCCTGGGCAATCGGATTCGCCGGGATCGGTGTCGGCTTGTCGGAAACCTTGCCGCCATCGAGCTTCTTGCCGAAGAGCAGGGAACCGACGACCAGAAGGATCCAGAGTCCGCCGCCGATGACCGCGATGACGCCGAAGATGCCGGTCAGGCCCATCATCAGGTAGGCTGCACCCGGCCACTCATACTGGAACGGCGCACCCGAGAAGGCCATGTCCCAGTGACGGCGGGAAACGCCCAAGGTGCCGGCGCCCATCATCACCAGGCCCAGGATAGACATGCTGATACCGAACAGATAGGGCTGGATCTGACACAGCTTGGGCAGGATCATTTCGCGGCGGAACAGTACCGGCACCAGCAGATAAGTGATCGCCATGAACGCCAGCGTCGTTCCGGTGACCACGGTGGTGTGGAAGTGGCCCGGAACGTAGAAGGTGTTGTGCATCAGCATGTTGATCTGTTCGGTACCGAGAACAACGCCCGAGATGCCGCCGAGGAAGCCGAAGCTAACCAGCGAGATGAACATGCCGGAGAACACCGGGTTGCCCCACGGTGCCTTGCGCAGCCACTCGAACAGGCCGTTGGTGAAGCCCTTCCTGCGCTGGGCCGCCTCGACGGCGCCGGGGACCGTGAAGCCGTGGATCATCGAGGCCATCACCGCGAAATACATGAAGTAGGAAGTGTTCAAGACCTTCCATTCGGCACTCATTCCCGGGTCGGACAGCAGGTGGTGCGCGCTCGCCAGTTGCAGGAAAAGGATGTAGAGCAGAAACGCGCCGCGCGACACTTTTTCCGACAGCGGCTTGGCGCCGAAAACTACGGCGGCGATCAGGTACCAGATGGAAACGTGCGCAGCGACGTTGATTTGCTGCGACGAGTGGCCCAAGCCCCACCAGACCATGCGGTACAACTGCGCGTCGATTTCCTTGATCAAGCCGATCGACCAGAAGAAGGTCGGGATCAGGATGCCGGCGCCGGCCAGAATCGTGAACGTGGCGATGATCGCGGCGGTCAGTGCGCCGAAAACGACCAGCGGCAGCGAACCGGTGTAGGTTTTGTCCTTCCTGGCGACAACCAGCGTGCCGAAGAACACCGCAGTACCCAGCAGCGCGCCGACAGCAACCAGGATGATGCCGAGATAGAAGTGCGGTGCGGCCTGCATCGGGACATACGAGGTGAACATCACGCTCGATCCGCCCTGGTAGATGGCGACATTGGTCATGATGCCACCGATGACCATCAGCCAGAAGCCGAGCCACGCCACCTTGGGTGTGGCCAGCCGGCATCGCAACAGCGTTGACGAGGCAAAGTAGAGAACCGCCATTTCGAAGAACAGGATCCACAGGATCAGCATGTCGATGCCGTGGGCGGTGAGTATGGTGTAGAACTGATCGGCCGGCAGGAGCTTGATAGCGGGCCAGCGGGTCAGGATGACGAGCAGGGCGGTGATGCCGCCAACCAGCAGCCAGAGAACGCCGGCAACGGCGTTCCAGCGCATCAGCTTTTCAGCTTGGTTCTCGAATTGCAGCCCGGAAATCGGGCAGGTACGATATGTAGTGGCCATCTAGGTCCCCCTTATTTGACGTAAATACGGCCAAGCATCGAGTGGTGACCGATGCCGCAGTATTCGTTGCAGACGATGGCGTAGGTGCCTGCCTTGATCGGCGTCATCCTGACCACATGCTCATAGCCGGGGATGACCTGGATATTGATATTGACTGGCTGCAGCGAAAAACCGTGGTTGTAGTCCATCGACGAAAGATGGATCTTGTACTCCTTGCCCGCTTCCAGTTCGAGGATCGGGTACCAGTTCCACAGGCGGGCGATCAGGAACCCTTCCCCACCGGCCGGAATCTTGACCACCGGGATTTGCTGGTCAGTCTCGGTGCGGATGGTGTTCTCGGCGATGAACTTCTCGGCCTTGGCGGCAAACATCTCTGGAGTGGTCTTGTAGACCTCGTTCGAAAGGTTTTGCTTACCGAAAATATGCCAGTAGAGCATCATGCCGAACATGATCATGCCCCATACGAAAGCGATACCAATCCACGCCCATTCGACCCCGGCGATAGGTTGTTTCCACCAGAGCCGTTCTGACGGCGGCAGAATTGCACTCATTTTCTTCTCCCTTTGATTGATGAGTTACTTGGCGAGTGGCACGTTCATGATGTCGATGATGCCCCACAGGATATAGATCAGGCCTGGGGAGGCCACGCCGAGGAACAGAAGCAGGAAGTGGTTGTCCAGAAGCTTCTGCATGAAGGGGATGTCGTCGTCGTTGGTCATGCTTTTCTCCTCCATCGTTGGTGCGTGTTGCACACGGTTGATTACCTGAAAACATAGAACCCGAAATACCGGATCAAATGACCGGAAGGCTACCGCCGGAAGGCTACCGACGGCAGACGATCGATTATATGATTTGTGTCAAGATCTGCGACAAACTGTCACATGCTGTTACGGCTGGGGATGTGTCTCCAAGTTCTCACATATAATCCGTGCCGAAAAAACACTGGACTCCATGATGATGCGCTCGACACCTTCCCTGACTGGTTCTGCCCATTTGTCCGTCCGCCAACAGGTCGCAGTCTGGCTATTCGCCTGCAGCGCCATGGTATTCGCGATTCTTGTCGTGGGCGGCGTCACGCGTCTTACCCATTCCGGCCTGTCGATCGTCGAATGGAAGCCGATTGTCGGCGTCATCCCGCCGCTCAATCAGGCCGAATGGGATGAAACCTTCGACAAGTACAAGAAGACGCCCGAATATCAGAAGGTCAATCACCAGATGTCGCTGGACGAATTCAAGTTCATCTTCTATTGGGAGTACTGGCATCGGGTGCTGGGGCGATTGATTGGCGTCGTCTTCCTGGTGCCGTTTGCCTACTTCCTGTTGCGGCGAAAGCTCGACCCGCCGCTGATTCCGAAGCTTCTCGGCATCTTCGTGCTCGGCGGGATGCAGGGCGCGATGGGCTGGTACATGGTCAAGAGCGGCCTGGTCGATGATCCCCGCGTCAGCCAATACCGCCTGACGGCGCATCTCTCGCTGGCTTTCCTGATCTTCATCGCGATGATGTGGGTCGCCCTCGGGCTATGGAGCGAGCGCGCACGGGGGACGGCCGAAGACACGTTGCGGGGATTGCAGCGAGCGGGATTCTGGCTGGCCGTCCTGGCGTTCTATATGGTCATCACCGGCGGCTTTGTCGCCGGAATACGCGCTGGCAAGGCCTACAATACCTTCCCCCTGATGAACGGTCACGTGCTGCCGCCGGAGAGTTTCATTCTCGACCCGTGGTATCTCAATTTGTTCAACAACATGGCGCTAGTCCAGTTCGATCACCGGGTGGGCGCGTGGCTGCTGGCAGTTCTCGTCCCCTGGTTCTGGGTAAAAAGCAGAACACCCGTCGTTTCCACCCGGGCCAAGTCTGTTGCCAGTCTGCTGCTGGTTGCCGTGGCAGCGCAAATAGCACTGGGCATCGCGACCTTGCTCGCCGGCGTTCCGGTCGCCCTGGGCGCGGCCCACCAGGGTGGCGCGATGGTGGTATTCGGCGTTCTGCTCTGGGTAAACCACGAATTGCGTGTTGCGCGCGATCCAGGCATGGCATGATGGAGGCGAACGCTGCGCGCTTGCGCAGAATCCGGAGCCTTGCCTTGGTGCTGACGGCGCTCGCGGTCATCGTGGTGCTGGTAAGTGCGATGATGCGTCTGGAGGCCGCCGGTCTCGGCTGCGCCGACTGGCCGGCATGCTACGGACAGTTGCTCGGGCGTGAACCACAGGCGCTGGAGTTCGGATTCGTCCGGATCCTCCATCGGCTGGCCGCTTCAACCTCGCTGGTGCTCGCCTGCGTCGTCGTCTGGCTCTGCCTGCGTCCGCAGCCACTGCAGCCGGCTGCCACGTACGCGTCGCTGCTGCTCCTGCTGATGCTGGCGCTGGCAATGCTCGGTATCTGGAGTTCGGACCCGCGGCGCGTGTCTGTCGGATTCCTCAACATCATGGGCGGCCTTGGCCTGGTGACTTTTTCCTGGCGCGTGGTGCTGGCTTGCAGGAGGCCAGGTTCTGCGGTCGGAACCCTGCATCCAGGCTTGCTGCTGCGTCTGGGTCTCGGTTCGTTGTCGCTGACGGTGGTGCTGGGTGCCTGGCTGGGAGCCAGTTATGCGGCGCTTGCCTGCACTTCGATCCCCGACTGCGACGGGGTCTGGTGGCCTGCCGCTGCCGGGCTGTCAGCCCTCAATCCCTTCCTCAGGCAGGTCGCGGCGCCGCTCTCCGGTGATGCGGGCGGTGTCATGCTGCACCTCCTGCACCGCTACCTCGCCCTGGCGACCTTGTTTCTTCTTGGTACGGCAGCCCTGCAGGTATGGCGCACTTGGCCGCAACGAAAGGCCGCCGGGGCGATCCTCGCATTGCTGGTCCTTGAACTGTTCTTGGGTGGACTGATCGTGCTCAGCGGCCTCAATCTCTGGCTGGTGCTTGCTCACGGCCTTTGTGCCGCTGCCTTACTGGCCTCAGTCGCGACACTGTTGCGGCGTTAGCAGCCTGTCGTCCTGACAGAACCACGGAAGCAACAGAAGTTCGCCGCCGACCTGATCAAGCCAGGCAACCTGAATATGGCGATTTTCAGTGCTGGTGTGGATTCGCGGCGGGCGCCTTGCTGGTCAGGTCGCGGACCTCGGCGACGACCTCGATCATCTCCACTTTCGTGTCCTTGCCTTCGAATTGCAATGTCAGTGGGACCGAGTCACCAGTCTTGATCATCTGCTTGAGATTCATCAGCATGACGTGATAGCCTCCCGGCCCAAGGATGACCGGCTTGCCAGCGGGCAGGTCGAGACGGGCGACGGCGCGCATCTTCATCACACCATCATCCATCTTCATTTCGTGGACCTCGGTCACACCGGCCACCGGGCTTGCCGCGCCGACCAGCGACGCGCCCGACTTGCTGGTAATTTCCATGAACGCGCCAGTCGCCGTCTGGCCAGCCACAGTGCCGCGTACCCACGGCGCCTTGATCTCGATGTCGCCGGCGAAGGCAGTCGTCGCGGAAAGGGCGAGCAGGACGGATGTCAGCATGACGTGCACGGCTTTCATGGGGGTCTCCTTTATGGCGTGAATCAAGATTATAAGTATCGGCCTTGCGGCAGTCACCGCGACAAGATGTCGCAGCGGCACGGCGACAGGCGGCTGCGCGAGGTTACGGCTTCTTGTACCAGTTGCCTTGTGCGTCCTCCATCCACCAGCCCGAGTGAAACTGATCCTTCCAGCGCTTTATCTGCGCCGCGCGCACTGCCGGCTGCGCTTCCTTGCCGCCATGCGCTTCGGCAATGGCATAGATCAGCGAGTTGCGCTCGGGATTTTCCTGGTCGATGAGCTTTTCGGCGATCTGTCTCTGAGTCAGGGTAAGCCGGCTGCCATCGTGTATCTTGATCATCCCGTCGTTGCCCAGGCCGATGACGCCGGCTTCATAAAAGCGAATGAGCCGGGATGAGCGCTGAGCCAGCGTATGTTTGGCGACCATGACCGGCGGCGTGCCGATATCGAGGTTGATTTCGCTGCTGGTGGGCGCGGCGGCGGCCGGAATGGCAAGGAAGGCGAGCAGGGTTAGCACGTATTTCATCGGATTTCCAGAAAGGTTACTTGCCGGCCAGCAGAAGCTTCAGGTCGGCGGCGACATTTGCCGGCGTTTCTCCATGGCGTAGCAGGAGTCTCAGCCGCCCTTGCGGATCAAAAGCGTAACTTCCGGTCGAGTGGTCGATGCTGTAGCTGTCGGGCGTCGTGCCGGGCTGCTTGACGTAGAAGACCTTGAAATCCTTGGCCAGCATCGCGATGGCTCCTTCATCGCCGCGCAGACCGATGAAACTCGGGTCAAACAGCGGTACATACGCGGCCAGCAACTCAGCCGTGTCACGCGCCGGGTCCAGCGTGACAAAGAGCACCTGGACACGGGCGCCGTCATCACCCAGCACCTTCAAGGTATCGCGCATCGACGCCAGCGTGGTCGGGCAAACGTCGGGGCATTGGGTATAGCCGAAGAACAGCACGACCACCTTGCCCTTGAAGTCCGCCAGACGACGTGGTTGTCCGTTATGGTCGGTGAGGTTGAAATCCTTGCCCCATTCGACACCGGAGATGTTGGTCGAATGGAAATTTTGCGGCTCGGAACACCCGGCGACAAGGAGAGCGATGCACAGGATGATTGCGGCGAGTCTACCCATCGGAAACAGCGGCTCTGGACTGAGGGTTTCAGGAAGTGATGCAGGCAGGGACTGCCTGCGATTCTCCAGCATGGTTCAAGCAGGGGAAAGGTGCATTGTAAGCCGTAACCGATATCCGGGAAGTCCATCGAAGAAGAAATAAGTCTTCGCAGAAAATGCTCCGGCCGAACAATTTGGAACCGGCCCCGCAGGGCACCTTTCCGTCCGGGAAATTGCCAGGCCTCCATTTCGTATGGGCTTCACCGTCCGGGCTCCATGTGTTGCCCGAGAAAGGCGGAGGTCTGTCAGACCTGCGCACGGTATACTCCAGCTTTCTCAAGTTGAAAGTCTTTCATGGCCGCATCCGACGACACCGCCAGCATGGCACTTTTCTGTGATTTCGAGAACATCGCCCTTGGCGTTCGTGATGCCCAGTACGAGAAGTTCGATATCCGGCCGGTGCTCGAGCGCCTGCTCGCCAAGGGCAGCATCGTGGTCAAGAAGGCCTATTGCGACTGGGAACGCTACAAGGCATTCAAGTCGGGGATGCATGAGGCCAATTTCGAGTTGATCGAGATCCCCCACGTTCGCCAGTCGGGCAAGAATTCGGCGGACATCCGCCTCGTCGTCGATGCCCTCGATCTTTGCTATACGAAGTCGCACGTCGACACATTCGTCATCATCAGCGGTGACTCGGACTTCTCGCCGCTGGTTTCCAAACTGCGCGAGAACGCCAAACGGGTGATCGGCGTCGGTGTCAAGCAGTCGTGTTCCGACTTGCTGATCGCCAACTGTGACGAATTCATCTATTACGACGACCTGGTGCGCGAGCGCAATGGCGCCCGCCGCGAAAGCCGCGAGGCGGCCCAGCGCCGCTCGGCGGACGACGACGCGAGCCGCGGTGAAAAGATGGAAGCGCGCAAGACCAAGGCCGTCGAACTCGCAGCAGCGACCTTTGCCGACCTGATCGCCGACCGTGGCGATAGCGAGCGCGTCTGGGCCTCGGTGCTCAAAGAGGTGATCAAGCGCCGCAATCCCGGGTTCAACGAAACCTATTTCGGCTTCCGCAGTTTCGGCAACCTGCTTGAGGAGGCGGCCAACCGTGGTCTGCTCGGCTTCGGCCGGGACGACAAGTCGGGCGCCTACGTTACCCGGGCTGTGGTACGTCCACTGCCGGAAGAGGAGGCTGCCGGCAAAACAGTTGCCCCGCAAGCTGCCTCGCTGCCTGCTGCGGTCGACGGCCCTGGCGGTGTCAAGGCAGCGGTGGCTGGGGACGGCGAGCCGAAGGCTGAAGGGCGTCGTCGCGGCGGCCGTCGCTCGCACAAGGAAGGCAAGGAAGCCAAGGACAGGCTGGTGCAGGAGCCGGAGTCCGCAAGCG
>DAOMFF010000032.1:0-2127 GCA_035429665.1 Azonexus sp. | reverse complement strand
TGCCGGTGCCGGTGCCGGCCGACGAGACGGCCGCCGTAGTCGTTGCGGAAGCCGATCCCGCGAAGTCGCGCCGGGGCGGCGGTCGCCCACGCCGCGTGGGGGTCGAGCCGGACTCGCCGGTGGGGGATGCTGCGGCTGCGGTTTTGGCGGAGCCTGGCGCGCCGGATGTGGCGAAAACGCCGACGGTCAAGCGGATTGCCCGCGCTCCCCGGAGCCGAAAGCCGAAAGCCGTCAGCGAGTAGATGCCGGGCGCGGGTCTCAGATCGCCAGCAGCAGCTTGGTACGCAGACCCTCGGCCTCGCGCCTGCCGTCGCGAGAGGTGGTTATCGTGTGATACCACTCGTCGTAAAGGCCACGCAGTCCGGTGTGTCCATCCGCGTTCTCGATGCGGTCGAGCAGCGAACTGGTGCCGAGCGAGCCGACAAAGGTTTTCAGCGTATTGCTCATAAAATTGCGTGCCTGCTGCAGGCGGACCGGGTCTGGTGTCGCGGGCAGTTCGCTGAAGGCGGTGATCGGCGGTAGCGCCGCTGCTGGTGCGCTGACCATACCTTGGGGGCTGATCACCGAACTGACTGCAATATAGCCGTCTTCCTCGAGCATCCCGAGCGTATGCTGGAGGTCGTCGCTCTGAAGCATGCCGCGCAAATCATCGACGGTACGCTTGCCGTCGACAAAGATCAGCACTCGCCGCACCCGTGGCGTCAGTCCACCTGCCTTGGAGGTGATCTCCTCATGCCCCTTCGGGGTCTTGGCAAATACAACACCCATCGTCCTGTCTCCATTATCGGGTAGTCCTGGGTCATTGTACATAAACTCAAAAAAACAAAACCCGCCGTAGCGGGTCTTCCGTGAAGCAGTTCACGAACCACCGTTCATGCCACCGTTCATGCTGCGGCCTGCACGGGAATCCTGTGCCCTCGGCGGGTGATCCGGTTCTGTGAATCGACGTAGATCAGTTCCGGCTCGTACTTGGCCAGTTCGACCTCGTTGTAGACGGCAAAGGTGGCAATGATCAGGATATCGCCCGGCGCGGCGCGTCGGGCGGCCGAGCCATTGACCGAAATGACGCCGGAGCCGCGTTCGGCGCGTATCGCGTAGGTAGTGAAACGCTCGCCGTTGTTGACATTCCAGATGTCGATCTGCTCGTATTCCCTGATATTGGCTGCGTCGAGCAAATCCTCGTCGATAGCGCAAGAGCCCTCGTAGTGCAGGTCGGCGTGGGTTGCCGTCACCCGGTGCAACTTCGATTTCAACATCGTTCTCTGCATGGTTTCACTCATCCAGATGGTTTGGGGAAGCGAATTGTAGCGGCACTGGACCCTCTGTCAACGGCTTTTTGCGCCCTGAAAAAGTGCATCAGATCTCAATGTTGTCGATTAGTCGAGTGCTTCCGAGACGACCGGCGGCAAGCGCCACGAGCGGAATGCTGATGCTCTGCGGAGCCGACAGGTCCGACTGTTGTCGCACCGCAACATAGTCAGTTTGCCAGCCGGCTGCTGTCAACGCGGCCACCGCGACATTTTCCAGTCCGGCGATGTCTTGCTCGCCTTGCCTGAGAGCCTCGCGGATACGATTCAGTTCCCGATAAAGATGTGGGGCTTCGGCGCGCTCGGCCGCGCTCAGGTAGCCGTTGCGTGACGACAGCGCCAGGCCGTCGTCGGCACGCACGGTTTCACCGCCGACGATGGCGATCGGCAGGGCGAACTGGCGGGTCATGTTGCGGATGACCATCAATTGCTGGTAGTCCTTCTTGCCGAAGACGGCGGCCTGCGGTTGCACGCAGTTGAACAGCTTGAGGACAACAGTGGCGACGCCGCGGAAATGTCCGGGCCTGAATTCGCCGTCGAGAATATTTTGGATCGCCGGTGGCTCGACCACATATTCTTGGGGTTCAGGATAGAAATCGGCTTCGGTCGGTGCGAACAGGACGTCAACGCCGGCGGCGGCCAACTTGTCGCAATCGGCCTGGAAAGTGCGCGGGTACTTGTCGAAATCCTCGTTCGGCCCGAATTGCAGGCGATTGACGAAGATCGACGCGACGACGGTGTCGCCGTGGGCGCGTGCTTGCTGCATCAGGCTGATGTGGCCGGCGTGCAGGTTGCCCATGGTCGGCACGAAAACGACGCG
>DAOMFF010000031.1:0-10763 GCA_035429665.1 Azonexus sp. | reverse complement strand
TCACGCCCGAAACACCGGCCTGCTTCATTCTTTCGAGTGCCTGCTCGGCAGCTTCACGACTGGCAAACGGCCCAGCCCGAACCCGGGTTTTCTTGCCTCCCGGCGTATCGAGCGGCTCGACGTAGCTCTTGACGCCTTTCTCGGAGAGCTTGCTCCGGAGCGTCCTGACGTTGTCCTCATTGGCAAAGGCGCCAATCATGATGACGAATTCGCCCGCCTTTGCCGGCGCCGGCACCGCCGCCGGCGTCACCGCCTGACCGGCAAGGATCGCCGCCGCCCGCCTGGCTTCCGCCGACGATTCCGTGGCCGCGGGTTTCTCCGGGACCTTTTCCGGAGCCTTATCGGGCTTGGGGGCAGGCTTTTCCGGCGCTTTTTCAGGGGCCTTTTCCGACTTGGGAGCCGGTTTCTCGGGCTTCGCCGGCGCTTTTTCCGGCGTCTTTTCAGGCGACTTCCCGGCGGTCTTCTCTTCGGGTTTGTCCTTGGCAGCCTCACTCGGCTTGGCAGCGGGCTTCACTCCCCCGGCTTCGCCAGAACCCTTCTCGGCAGGTGTCGGCGGCTTGCTCTCGGCGGGTTGCTCGGCCGGCTTCGCCGCGGGCTTCTCCACCGGGGTCACCGCGAACTTCGGCGCAAACGGCTTTTCGTCCTGCCCCGGTATGCGGATTTCAACATCCTGAACCGCCTGCCGCGGCTCGTGATCCATCACCATGGGCAGAACCACGGCAACCACCGAGGCAAAGACCACCGCGCCGACCAGCCGGCGGCGGGCGACCTTCTTGAGTTGAGACTGAGCGTCGTTGTCTTCCATGACTAGGGTTTCGCACGCAGCGCTTCGAGCGCTCCGGCCACCGTTAAGAAGGATCCGAAAACAAGAATTCTATCACTTTCGGCGGCTTGTCCCTTGGCCGCCTGCAAGGCAACCCGCGGCGAGTCATGGCAGATGATCTCGCCGCCCAGCCGGCCGGCGGTGATGACCGCAGCCAGAGACTCCGCCGGCGTGCCGCGCGGCCCGTCCAGCGTCGCCGCATGCCAGAAATCAACCTTGTCCTTGAGCGGCTCGAGCGCGCCCCTGATGTCCTTGTCGCCAAGCATGCCGACCACCGCATGGGTGCGATCGAAGAAGCCCATGCTCGCGAGATTGTCGGCGAGAACTCCAATCGCCTGCGGGTTGTGAGCGACGTCGAGGACGATCGCCGGCTTGCCCGGGATCACCTGGAAGCGCCCGGGCAACTCGGTTGCGATCAACCCTGGGCGGATCGCCTGCATGGTTACCGGCAGTCGATCACCCAAGGCATCCAGGGCCGCCAGGGCGACCGCGGCGTTGTACAACTGAGTCACCCCGCGCAGGCCGGGATAGGCCAGGGAACGCTTCAGCAGCTTGTCGCCCGATCTGCACCACCAGTGCCATTGCCGGCGATCCTCCGGGTCACGCCTGAAACCGAAGTCGCGGCCGACAAGACGCAGGTTGGCGCCGATGGACGCCGCATGATCGAGGAGGGTCTGCGGCGGATTGGCATCGGCGCACAAGGCCGGCTTGCCGGCCCGGTAGATGCCGGCCTTCTCGAAACCGATGCTCGCGCGGTCGGGTCCCAGCCACTCGGTATGATCGAGGGCAACCGTAGTGACGATGGAAACATCCGGTTCGTAGGCGTTGACCGCATCAAGCCGGCCACCGAGGCCAACCTCGAGGATTGCCGCCTCGACCCCGGCGATGGCAAAGACCTCCCACGCGGCCAGCGTCCCGAACTCGAAATAGGTCAGCGCGACATTGCCGGCATCTCGTCTCGCCGCCTCGACCCGGGCAAAGGCAGCGCACAGCGCCGCGTCGCTCGCCTCCTGGCCATTCACGCGCACACGCTCGTTGTAGGCCAGCAGGTGCGGCGAGGTATAACAGCCGACCCTGTGGCCGGCATGGGCGATCATCGATTCCAGAAAGGCGCAGGTCGAACCCTTGCCGTTGGTGCCGCCGACCACGATTACCGGACAGGACTGGCTCTGGCCCAGCGCCTCCTTGACCTGGCCGATGCGTTCGAGGCCCAGTTCGATTCCCGCCTGCCCTTTGGGGTGGAGGCCTTCGAGGTGGGCCAGCCAGTCTGCAAGACTTTTCAAGCGGCGGCAGGCAATTTCTGCAGCAGCGCCAGGACGCGGGCAACCTGGTCGCGCAACTGGCGACGGTCAACGATCATGTCGATGGCGCCCTTCTCGAGCAGGAATTCGGAACGCTGGAAGCCTTCCGGCAGCGTCTCGCGCACCGTCTGCTCGATGACGCGCGGGCCGGCGAAGCCGATCAGCGCCTTCGGCTCGGCGATCACGACATCGCCGACGAAGGCAAAGGAGGCGGAGACGCCACCCATGGTCGGGTCGGTCAGGATGGAAATGAACGGCTGCCCGGCCTGGGCAAGCTGGGTCAGCGCCGCCGTCGTCTTGGCCATCTGCATCAGCGAGAACAGACCTTCCTGCATGCGGGCGCCGCCCGAAGCGGAAATGCAGATGAATGGCATTCTCTGCTCGACCGCGGCGTTCACGCCACGCACGAAGCGCTCCCCGAGCACCGAGCCCATCGACCCGCCCATGAAGTCGAATTCGAAGGCGGCGGCAACGACCGGCATGGTCTTGATGGCCCCCTGCATACAGACCAGCGAGTCGCTCTCGCCGGTTGCCTGGCTGGCTTCCATAAGGCGGTCCGGATAGCGCTTGGAATCCTTGAATTTCAGCGTGTCGACCGGAACGACCTCGGCGCCGATTTCGCAACGCCCCTCGGCATCGAGCAGCAGATCGAGGCGTTGCCTGGAATCCAGGCGGTTGTGGTGACCGCACTTGGGACAGACCTGAAGATTCTTTTCCAGATCGGTAGCGTAGAGCACGGCCTCGCATGACGGGCACTTGCTCCACAGGCCTTCGGGCAACGCGCCGCGGCGCGGCGCCCCCTGTTCACGCTTGATCTTGGGGGGCAGGAGTTTGGACAGCCAGCTCATTTCTTCACCTCATCGACACCACGGCGAATTTCCGCCACCAGCGTTCTTACATTGCCGCAGGCCGTTTCCGCGGTCGATTTCTCGATCTCTTCGATGATCCGGCTACCGACCACAACGGCATCGGCGATCCGGGCGATGCGCGCGGCGGTCACTGCATCACGGATGCCGAAACCGACCCCGACCGGCAGGCCCGTCTTCTCCCGGATCAGCGGCAGCCGCTCGGCCACCGCCTCGACGTCCAGGTTACCCGAACCGGTCACGCCGGCCAGCGAAACGTAATAGACGTAGCCGCTGGCGACTGTCGCGACTTGCTCGATGCGTGCCGCGGTCGACGTCGGCGCCAGCAGGAAAATGGGATCCATGCCCTGCGCCTTGATCGTGGCCCCGAACACCGCCGCTTCTTCCGGCGGGTAATCGACAACCAGCACGCCATCGACGCCAGCCTGCACGGTAGCGGCCGCAAACCGCTCGAGACCCATCGCCTCGATCGGATTGGCATAACCCATCAGGACGACCGGCGTATTCCTGTCGGTGGCGCGGAAGGCAACGACCAGTTCGAGCACCTTCCTGAGGCTCATGCCCCTAGCCAAGGCGCGCTCGGACGCGCGCTGGATGGTCGGGCCGTCGGCCATCGGGTCGGAAAATGGCACGCCGAGTTCGATGACGTCGGCGCCGGCTTCGACCAAGGCATGCATCAGCGGCACGGTCAACGCCGCATCGGGGTCGCCGGCGGTGATGAACGGAATCAGCGCCTTGCGGCCTTCGGCAGCGAGACGATCGAAAGCGGATTTGATGCGCGACATCAGAAGACGATCCCGGATTTTTCGGCGACGGTGTGGATGTCCTTGTCACCCCGGCCGGAGAGGTTGACCAGCAGAATCTTGTCCTTGGCCAGCAGCGGCGCCAGCTTCGCCGCATAGGCCAGCGCGTGGCTGGACTCCAGCGCCGGGATGATGCCCTCGATCCGGCACAGCGTGTGAAAGGCGTCGAGCGCCTCGCTATCCTTGATCACCACATACTCGGCACGCCCGATATCCTTGAGCCAGGCGTGCTCGGGACCGACACCGGGGTAGTCGAGGCCAGCCGACACCGAATGTGTCTCGATGATCTGACCGTCCTCGTTCTGCAACAGATAGGTGCGGTTACCATGCAGCACCCCCGGCACGCCGGCGGTCAGCGACGCCGCGTGGCGACCGGTTTCAACACCTTCGCCAGCCGCCTCGACGCCGATCAAGCGCACCTCCGGCAAATCGATGTAAGGATAGAAGATGCCCATTGCGTTCGAACCGCCGCCGACACAGGCGATCACCGCATCCGGCTGGCGCCCGGTCATTTCCGGCATCTGCCAGAGGCATTCCTCGCCGATGACCTTCTGGAAATCCCGGACCAGCATCGGATACGGATGCGGACCGGCCACCGTGCCGATGATGTAGAAGGTATTGTGAATGTTGGTGACCCAGTCGCGCATCGCCTCGTTGAGCGCATCCTTGAGCGTCTTCGAACCGCTTTCCACCGGCACCACGGTGGCGCCGAGCAACTTCATGCGGTAGACATTGGCTGCCTGGCGCCTGATGTCCTCGCTGCCCATGTAAACGACACATTCCATGCCGTAGCGGGCGGCCACCGTCGCCGTCGCCACGCCATGCTGGCCGGCGCCGGTTTCGGCGATGACGCGCGGCTTGCCCATGCGCCGGGCGAGCATGGCCTGGCCGATGCAGTTGTTCACCTTGTGGGCGCCGGTGTGGTTCAGATCCTCGCGCTTCAGGTAGATCTGCGCGCCGCCGAGCATCGCGGACCAGCGTCTGGCATGGTAGACAGGCGACGGCCGCCCGACAAAATGCTTCAACTCGTATTCGTATTCGGCACGGAACGACGGATCTGCCTGCGCATCGGCGTAGGCAGCCTGCAGTTCGTCGAGCGCCGCAAACAGCGTCTCGGCAACGAAGGTGCCCCCGTAGGGGCCGAAATGCCCCTTGGCGTCGGGGAAGTCATAGTGATTCATCGGCTTTCCGTACAGCCGCCACGAAAGCGGCGATTTTCGTGTGGTCCTTGATGCCCTTGCCCGTTTCGACACCGGAAGAGACGTCGACCGCTACCGGTCGCACGCGCTCGATGGCCTTGCCGACGTTGGCTGCGGTCAACCCGCCGGAAAGCACGAGAAAGCCGGGCAGCCTCGGCGGAATCAGCGCCCAGTCGAAGACCTGGCCACCACCGCCGTAACCCTCGACAAAGGCATCCAGCAACAGACCCCGGGCATCGGGAAACGCGCGGGCGAATTCTAACAGATCGAGCCCCGGTCTGACCCGCGCCGCACGCAGATAGGGACGGGCGAACTGTCGGCAGAAAGCTACATCCTCGTCACCGTGGAACTGCAGGATGCTGATGGGTAGGCTATCACAGGCCGCTAGCACGGTTTCCGGCGTGGCGTTAACGAAAAGGCCGACGACAGCGACGAAGGGGGGAATTCGCCGCGCCAGTTCTGCCGCCCGTTGCGGCGTCACAAAACGCGAGCTCGGCGAATGGAAGACAAAGCCGATGGCGTCGGCGCCGGCCGCCACCGCCGCATCGACATCCTCTTCGCGGGTCAGCCCGCAGATCTTGATGCGCGTTTTCAAGCGAACACTCCATCGAGAAAATCGTCGGCCGCTTCGGGCAGACCCCAGTGCGACTCGTAGACCGGCCCCCGAAAATAGAGGCCATCCGGTGCAAAGGTCGGCGCTGCCTGCTTGCGGTCCCTGGTTAGCAGCAACTCGACAATCCAGCCTGGCGCCTGCGCACCCTTGCCGATGTGGACCAGGGTCCCGACGAGGTTGCGCACCATGTGATGCAGGAAGGCGCTGGCCTCGAAATCGAACACGAGCAAATTGCCGCTCTGCCGGAGGTCGGCCCGCCATAAGGTCTTTACCGGCGTCTTCGCCTGGCAGCCGGCTGCCCGGAACGCCGAAAAATCATGTTCGCCGATCAGTCGCTGCGCCGCCTCGCGCATCACCTCAAAATCCAGCGGCAGGTGAAACCAGCCAACCCGCCCTTGCCACAAGCCGGGCCGCTGCGGCCGGTTGAGCAGCAGATAGCGGTAGCGCCGGCCGCGCGCGCTGAAACGGGCATGGAACGCGTCAGCAACCGGCTGTGCCCAGCGCACCGCGACTGCGTCGGGCAGATGCGAATTGACACCGCGCACCCAAGCTGAGAGTGGCCGATCGATCGCAGTCTCGAAATGAACGACCTGATGCGTCGCATGAACGCCTGCATCGGTGCGCCCTGCGCAAATGGCCCCGACCGGCTCCCCGGCAATCTCGCGCAGCGCTGATTCCAGAACATCCTGAACGGTCTGGCCTCCCGCCTGACTTTGCCAGCCGTGAAACGGAGTTCCCCAATACTCCACGCCAAGGGCATATCTCGTCACCGCCACCCGCTCACCCCAATGAAATCGCCAGACATGAAAACGTCAGGACAGCGAGGCAGACGAAAGAGTCGTTTGCGCTCCAGGCTGGCGCTTCGAACCGCAGGGTTTCCGGGCCACCCGAATCGCCGCCACTCCCGTTAATCATGTTACGCCACGCACCCTTCGGCAGATCGACCTGCAGATTCTGCATCACCAGTGACAGACGTACCACGAACCGCTCGCTGGCCAAGCCGAGTCGCGACAGTGGATGGAGCAGGGACTGCAACGCGACCAGCAGTCCATGATTCCCGAGAAAAGCGAACAGCCACGCCAGGCAACCCAGCATCAGACCGATCCGCGCGACATGCAGGGTCGCATCCCGGACGCCCTCGTGGGTGGGCAGCCAGGCGACATCGTACAAGGCGTCGCCGGATGCGCCATAGGCGAGTATCAGCCAGACGCTTAACAATAGCGAGCGCATGCGCCGCAACAGATGCCACCAGCCGGAGATCGATTTTCGCGTCGCCAACAGCAGCACAGGAAACACCAGCGCAAGCCCCAGCCAGCCAAGGAACTGGATGACGACGATCGCAATCAGGCAGGCCAGCAAGGCTGCAGCAGGATGCAAGGATACGGCTCCCCAAAAAGCGCATGGCCCCACGCGGGGGCCATGCGCGGTTCGCAAAGCGGGATTCTAAGCGTTCAGGCGACCGAGGATCTGTCGAGCCTGTTCGGCCAGATCGCCCTCTCCCCCTTCGGCAATCACTTCCTCGAGCAGTTCGCGCGCCTGATCGTGATCGCCCATTTCCTCATATGCCTTGGCCAGCGCGAGTTTGGTAGCCACATCCTCTGCCCCCTGATCACCAACCGCCTTGCCGTTGTCCAAGTTGTCCAAACCCTCGGCCAGGTCGACGACCTCGGTTTCCTCGGCAGGATTCGCGGTCAGATCAAGATTGATCGAGGTCAGGTCGAACTCGGGTACCGGCATCGGCCGTCCTAGGAAGACCGACTCGCTTAGGTTGATGTCGAACTCGGCATCTTCAGCAGCGAAGTCAACAGACATGCCGGCAGTTCCATCGACAACCGAAAGAGCGTCCATGCCGGACTCCTGAATGTCCATCGGATTGACGACAGTATCACCACCCATGTCACCACTCGAGCCATCATGCAGCGCGGACGGGTGAACGATGGTCTCGGTATCGGCCGTGGTATCACCCAGGTCGAAATCAAGGAGTCCGGTACCGGCCTCGATCGCGCTCGCCGAGAAGTCTGCCTGCGTTTCGAGTCCGGTGAAGGTTTCCGATAGATCGTCTGCGGCAGCACCGGTACCCATCACCAAGGTTTCGGTCGGGGCAAAATTCGGATTCACCTCGGTTTCGGAGAGAGACTCCTGCGGCAATGACTCGAGATCGAAGTCCAGCGATTCCAGTTGCGGCAGGGGAATGTCGGCCACCGGTTCCGCAGCGGGCGCACCGAACGCCGCTATCTGCTCGGTCTCGCCCAGTTCGAAATCGAGTGCACCGAGATCGCCGGAAACGTTCGTCAAGACATGATCATACTCTCCAGCAGCCCCTGCGGCAACGGCGCCAAGGGCATCAGCATCTTCCGGGGCGGTCACTTCCGAAGCCGCCGCGGCCAACCCACCCAGTCCCGCCGCCATCACGCCAAGCGTTCCGGGAAGCAGCACAGTGGATTGTGTTTCGGAGGAGGACGGGGCCGTAACAGGCGCTGCACCCACTTCAGCCGGAGCAGCGTCTCTGCCATCGGCATACAAAGGATTCTCGGGGTCGAGCGCAGCCCCCAGGGTTGCCACCTTTTCCCATTCAGGCCCAATGCCGCCGGTCTGCGCATATAGCTCGCTGGCAAGCGTATCGAATTGCTTGACGCTCTTGCGGTTGGCGTAGATCTCAAGCAATTTGGCGTGAATGGCGGTCCGGTGCGGATCCTTGCGCAAGGCCTCGATCAGTATCTCCTCAGCCTGCGCATCCCGACCATATGCCATGTACACGTCGGCCTCAGCAACCGGATCGACTTCGTCGGTGTCGATCGTGCCCGGACCGGTCATGCTGAAATCACGCGTCTCCAGAGGCACGTTACCGGTATCGACGCTATGGCCGCCGGTCATCCGGAACACGGAATTCGGCCCGAGACTCGATGGGCCCGGAACCGCGGCAGTGAATTCAGGCTCGGGCTCGCTGCGTCGCCGCCGGAACAGGAAATAACCGGCCAGCAGTGCGAGAATGCCGCCGCCACCGATCAAGGGCAGTGCGTCAAACTGCTCCAAGAAGCCGGGCGCCGGCGCAGCCGCCGGCTTTGCGGGTTGCTCCTGGGGCTTGACTTCGGCTGCGTTGGGCGGCTCGGCCGGCTTTGCTTCTTCCACCGCCTTGGGTGGTTCTGTCGGCTTCGCTGCCTCGACAGCGGAAGGCTTCGGTGCCTCGACAGCCGGAGCCGCGGGCTCCGCCGCCTTGGGCGGTTCGACAGATGCCACCGGCTTTGGCGGTTCGACAGGTGTTGCCGGCTTCGCATCTTCCCTCCTGCCGGAAGCTCTCTCCTGCAGTTCTGCCAACTGCTGAGTCTTCATGTCCACCAGTTTCTGCAGTTCGCTGACATTCTTCTCAAGCAGCGCCAGCCTTTCCTGCGCTTCCTTGAGTGACCTGTCCTTGGCTATCAGATCGGCTTCGACCGCCGCCGACGCCTTGCCACCGGCGACACCCTTAGAGGCCATTTCGGTACTGGAGACCCTAACCTGATCCTTAGCCTGGTCGACGGCTGACGGCTTCTCGGCAACGCTGGCGGCGATCTTTCCGGCCGCAGTCTGGGCTGCCGCGTCCTGCGTAGGCTGTCCCTTGGCGGCCAGCGAGGCCATCTTCTGACGGTAACTGTTCCAGTCCTGTGCCTGCGCCTCATAGAACTTCTTTGCTTCAGCCTGGGGCTCTGCGGCGACGGAAGCGCGGTCCGGAACGTTTATTATGGCTCCCGCCTTCAGCCGGTTCATATTGTCGCCGGAAAACGCCGCCGGATTCTTCTTGAAAAGGCCGACCAGCATCTGCTCCAGCGACACACCCTCGTATTTCGTTTCGCCAGCAATCTTGCGCAGCGTGTCTCCCCGCTGGACGACTCGCGACCCTGACTCGTCAGTCTTCTTCGGCTCCGCCACAGCACGTGGCGCCGGGGCGGGCCTGGCCGCCTCCGGAACAGCTCCCGTCGCCGGTGCCGCACCGCTGCCGCGAACCGTATCAACCACTCGCGCATCTGCTGTTGCCGGGCGTCCCGCAGCCCTCGCTGCCATCTCGGGCGGATCGAGAAGGAAGGTATATTCGCGAACGACCGGCCCGGAAGGCCAATTGAGTTCGACGAGAAAATCCAGGAACGGCTCATTCACCGGGTTTCCGGAACTGACCTTGATCACCGGAGTACCATTGCTGCGCTTCCCTATGGCAAATCGCAGATCGTGCAGGGTCGACGAATAGTCGATTCCCGCCTCGCGGAACGCCTTTTGATCGGCAAGCCTGGCTGTCATGCCAGCCAGTTCAGCGCGCGACGCACTGATTTCGATCTCTGCACGCAATGGCTGGCCAAGACCGGAGAGAACGGTGATCTTGCCGAGGCTGGCGGCTTCCGCCAACCACGGTGCGAATGAAAGACAGGAAGCAACGGCGACTGCCGCGGCACGTCTCTTGAAGTTTGTCCGGATTGTATCGGTCACGCCACCACCCTGAGCGTCAAAATATGGACTTTCAAATTAACATCATGTACTTAGCAAATCAAGCTAATCCCGGTTCTAAACAGCAGCTTTTGGTATATTTCCAACATAAAAACCGGGGCCGCAGCCCCGGTCACATCTTGAAGCAGCCTGATCAAGCGTCGAGCAGGATACGCAGCATGCGGCGCAGCGGCTCGGCGGCGCCCCACAGCAACTGGTCGCCGCAGGTGAAGGCGGCGAGGTATTCCGGGCCCATCGCCATCTTGTGCAGTCGGCCGACTGGCACCGTCAGCGTGCCGGTCACGGCGGCCGGGGTCAGTTCGCGTTCGGAAATTTCGCGATCATTGGGCACGACCTTGGCCCATTGATTGGCCTTGGCCAGCATGTCGCTGATTTCGTCGAGCGGCACGTCCTTCTTCAGCTTGATGGTCAGCGCCTGGCTATGGCAGCGCATCGCGCCGATGCGCACGCACAGGCCGTCGATCGGAATCGAACCGGCAGAACGGAAAGCCGGCTTGCCGAGGATCTTGTTGCACTCGGCGCCGCCCTTCCACTCTTCCTTGGACTGGCCGCCATCGACCGGCACGTCGATCCACGGGATCAGTGAACCGGCAAGCGGCGTGTTGCGGAAGTTCTTCTTCGGGAAGGTGTCGGAACGAATGGTTTCGGCGACCTTACGGTCGATGTCGAGAATGGCCGAAGCCGG
>DAOMFF010000030.1:7959-10778 GCA_035429665.1 Azonexus sp. | reverse complement strand
CCGGAGTGGCTGCTGTCGACGACCCTGGTCGGGACCAATATCGCGGTGGTCGCCAACTCGACCATCGCCACCGCGCTGATGATCGAACTCTTCGGCGAGGCCGGCAGCTGGCTGGCCGTCATTCTGGTCGCCCCGCTGATCTGGGTGTTCGGCGAGATCGTTCCGAAAAGCGTCTTCCAGCAGCGCGCCGACACGATCACGCCGTACGTGATCTACGTCCTGCGCTTCTTCTCGATCCTTTTCTCGCCGATCCTGATCGTCTTCGTCACTCTGTCGAAGTTCCTCTCGCGCCTCGCCGGTGCGCGCGACGAACACAACCCCTTTACGTTGCGCGAGCAGATCCAGAGCATGGTGCAGATGCCGCCGCAGGAGGGCGGCGACATTCAGGCGACCGAAAAGACGATGATCCGGCGCATGTTCAATTTCTCCGAAACCACGGTCTACAAGGTCATGGTGCCGTTGATCGACGTCACCGCCGTCGACAGGAAATGCGCCGTCGGCGAGGCGGTGCGCCTGGCGGTGGAAAGTTCGCATGCCCGCCTGCCGGTCTTCGACGGGCGGATCGACCGCGTGGTCGGCGTGCTCAACACCATGGACCTGCTCGGTGTCGATGCGGCGGCGCCGATCGAACCCTTCATCTGCCCGACGCGCTACGTTCCGGCGAGCAAGAGCGCCGAGTCGATGCTCGTCGAGCTGCGCAAGGATGGTGACGCGATGGCGGTGGTCATGGACGAATTCGGTGGCGCCGAGGGCATCGTCACCATCGAGGACATCATCGAGGAGGTCGTCGAGGACATCCAGGACGAATACGACCGCCAGGAAAAGCCGGCCGGCTGGCTGAAGAAGCTCGGCCACCACGACTACCTGGTCAGCGCCCGCGCCGATCCGGCGATGCTGAACGAGAAGCTCGGGCTGAAGCTGCCTGGCGAGGGCAGCTACGACACGCTCTCCGGCTTCATCCTGGAGTTTGCCCACGAGATCCCGGCGCCCGGCACGACGATCGAAGTCGAAGGCATCAAATTCACCGTCCAGCGCGCCACGCCGCAGGTCATCCAGGAGGTCCAGATACGCTGGTAGCGGCGGCGTGACCGGTGATCAAGCTGAAGTTCCACCGAGTGCAGGGCGAGTTTTATGGATATTTCAAGCACTTGTCTTGAATGCGGCTTCGACGCTTTCCTCGGCGCCGGTCCGGTCAGCGTTGTTCCGGGCGCCGCGGGTCAGGATCCAGCGTCGATGAAGTGCAGCAGGTCCCTGGCGAAACGTTCGCGTTGCCATTGGTGCGGCGAGTGATCGGTGCCTTCGTAGATGTGCAGGATGGCGTCGGGAATTTCGCGGGCGACGTAGCGCGCCGCGTCGTTGCTGTAGAAATTGCTCTGGCCGCCATAGACGAGCATGGCCGGGATGTCGATCCGGCGCAGGACATCGCGGTAATCGGCGGCGGTCAGGCTTGCCCAGCAGGCGATCAGCGGAGACGGGTCCTGAGCGCGCAGCGCCGAACGCGAGCGCTCCCAGCCGCTGGTGCCGGCCAGGTATTTTTCCCGGGCGCGCTCGTTGAGGCCGAACGCCGTCAGCTTGAGCACGCCTTCGGCGAAATCCTCGGCCAGCCAGGTCATCAGTTCGTGCGCCTTCTCCGGACCGAAGTCACCGTAGATTCCATGCTCCCAGCCCGGTTCGGTGAGCAGCTTGGGCGACTGGTCGATGATGCACAGCCGCGACAGGCGCCCGGTTCCGTAATCCCTGATGTACTGCCAGAGGGTCAGGGCGCCCATCGAGTGGCCGACCGCTGCCACCTTGTTGAGCCCGTAATGGTCGAGCAGGTTGGCGAAATCCCGAGCCATCCGTTCCGCAGTCGGCGGATCGCCATTGTCCACCGGGTGACCGCCGTGGCCGCGGGCGTCCCAGCGGTAGACGCGGTGGTGCCGGTTGAGATCGTTGAGGAAGGGCGCCCACTCGTGATGACTGGATGTCCAGCCATGCAGCATGACGATCGGCGGCCCCTCGCCGGAAACCCTGACATGAATCTTGGCGCCGTCGTCGGCGATGAAGTGAGACATTGTGGCACTGTGCGTGGTGAGGTCGGCAGTATAATCCGGCCTCCGAAACGGGAGTACGAGAATGTTCGACTGGCGGGATTACGGCAAGGGGATCGTTGCATTCGACGCGGGCTACGTGCGGCCGATTCTGGCCGCGATTCACATCGTCGTCGAGGCCGGGCGGGTGGCCTTCATCGATACCGGCAGCAACGACGCCCTACCCAATGCGCTGGCCATGCTGGACAGGCTGGGGCTCGATGGCGCCGCGGTCGACTATATCATTTTGACCCATATTCATCTCGACCACGCCGGTGGCGCCGGCAGCATGATGGCAGCCTTTCCCGGCGCCCGCCTCGTCGTCCATCCGCGCGGCGTCCGCCACATGGCCGAGCCGGCCCGCCTGGTGGCGGGCGTCACCGCCGTCTATGGGGAAGAGTACGTCGAGCGCGTCTATGGCGAGATCGTCGCGGTTCCCGCCGAAAGAATCATCGCGGCGCCCGACGGCCACGTGGTTTCGCTCGCCGGTCGCGAACTGCTGTGCATTGATACCCCGGGACACGCCCGGCACCATATCTGCATTGTCGATCGCCGGACCGGCGGGATCTTCAGTGGCGACATGTTCGGGCTTTCGTATCGCGAGCATGATGTTGCCGGGCATCCTTTCATCTTTCCCACCACCACGCCGACCCAGTTCGAGCCGGCGGCCATGCATGCCTCGATCGACCGCCTGCTGTCGTTCGCGCCCGAGGCCATTTACCTGACCCACTACAGCCGGGTGGGCGATGT
>DAOMFF010000030.1:0-7859 GCA_035429665.1 Azonexus sp. | reverse complement strand
CGGTCGGAGCGCAGGCGCTGGCGTACCGGCTCGAAGGTCTGCGACGGGCGTTCCTGGAAACTGAGGAGGTAGTCCGGTCCGATGACCAGGCTGATCTGGTCCTGCACGACGTCGAGCGGCTCGCTGGTGACTTCGTAACGGTGCAGGACGACGTATAGGTAGTTGTCGTAGGCATCGATCTTCTGCCGCTGGTTGTTGTTGAGAATGTCCTCGAGAACCAGCGGGTGCCACTGGAAGGCGGCGCCGATGGCGGCGAGGTCCGCCGCATCCTGCAGGCCATAGACGTTACCCCACAGGGTCGAGTTCTCGCGCCGGTAGGCAACCAGGGCGGCGGCGTCCGGTATCCCGGCCTCGCTCAGCGCCGCCGGGCCGAAGTCGAGGACCGAGATTCCGGGTGTTGCAGTCTTGATTTCGCCGATGTGAACCAGCGAACCCGGCGGCAGGCCGGCCTTGCGCGACCGCGGTTTCTTCGGTTTCCGCATTTGCTTACCTCGTCAGCAGTTGAATGGCGTGCGCGGCGGCAGCCATGCCGAAGACCGATGTCACGCAGACCGAGGAACCGAATCCGGCGCAACTGAGTCCCGCCGGTGCCGGCGCTGCATCGCAGCTTGTCGGCGCGGCGGGGTAGCGCAGGGCTTCGGTCGAGAAGACCGCGGCAACCCCGAATTTCCTGCGGGTGTCGCGCGGGAAACCGTATTCGCGGCGCAGCAGCGAGCGAACCTTGGCGAGCAGGGGGTCCTGCACGGTCAGCGCAAGGTCGCCGAGCCGCACCTGGGTCGGGTCGCTCTGCCCGCCGGCGGCGCCGGCCACGATGATGGGGATGTCCTGGCGCCGGCAATGGGCGATCATCGCCGCCTTGGCGCGGGCCTGGTCGATGGCGTCGATCACGACATCGAAGTGCGGCTGCAGCAGATCGGCCACATTCCCGGGCGTCACGAAATCCTCGACGCAGATGACTTGGCAGTCCGGATTGATCGCGCGAATGCGCTCGGCCATCGCGTCGACCTTGGCCTTGCCGTAGATGTCGCCGAGGGCATGAACCTGGCGGTTGGTATTGGATTCCGCCACCATATCGAGGTCGACCGCGGCAAGCTGGCCGATTCCGGTTCGCGCCAGCGCTTCCAGCGCCCACGAACCGACACCGCCGACACCGACGACGCAGACGCTGGCATTTTTCAGTTTCTCTGCCGCCGCCGTTCCGTAAAGGCGGGCGACGCCGCCGAAGCGGCGTTCGTAATCAGCCTCCACGGGTCTTCGCAGTCGGCGGACGGCGCCCGCCTTGTGCCGGTGAACAGGGGATCATCGTGAATTCTTGCGGTCTGGTCATTTCCGGGCGAGTTTAGCCGAAAGTGCCGGTTGTACAGAAGGCGGAATGCCGAATTGCCGGCTTGACGACCCGTCAGCCCGCGCCTAACATTCCGCGCTTACCCAAAAACAGGCCCAATGTGACCCTGGAACACCTTTACGCCCTGATCGGGTCCGACATGAAGGCCGTCGATGCCGTCATCCGCGGCCGTCTGCATTCCGAAGTCGTGCTCGTCCGCCAAGTGGCGGAGTACATCATCGGCAGCGGCGGCAAGCGCATGCGGCCGGCGCTCGTCCTGCTGGCGGCTGGCGCCATGGGTTATCGGGGCCGGCACCATCATGATCTGGCGGCGGTCGTCGAGTTCATCCATACGGCGACCCTGCTGCACGATGACGTGGTGGACGAGTCCGACCTGCGGCGCGGGCGCAATACCGCCAATGCCATGTTCGGCAATGCCGCCAGCGTTCTGGTCGGCGATTTCCTGTATTCGCGCGCCTTCCAGATGATGGTCGAGGTCGATGACATGCGCGTCATGCGCGTCCTCTCCGATGCCACCAACGTGATCGCCGAAGGGGAAGTGCTGCAGCTCATGAATTGCCACGACGCCGACGTCGACGAGCGGCGCTACCTGCAGGTCATTCGTTACAAGACGGCCAAGCTGTTCGAGGCCGCCGCGCAACTCGGCGCCATCTTGGGTGGCGCCGCACCCGAAGTGGAAAGGGCGCTGGCAGACTATGGCATGCATCTGGGAACAGCTTTTCAACTTGTCGATGACGTACTCGACTACTCCGGGCTGGAGGGCGATACCGGGAAGCATCTCGGCGACGACCTGGCCGAAGGCAAGCCGACCTTGCCGCTGATCTATGTGCTGCAGAATGGAACGCCGGAACAGTCGGCTTGCGTGCGGCGGGCGATCGAGGAAGGCGGCCGCGACGATTTTCCCGCGGTGCTGGCTGCCATCCAGACGAGCGGCGCACTTGCCCATGCGCGCCGCCAGGCGGCGCACGAGGCCGAACTTGCGCGAGCGGCAATCAGCAATCTGAACAATACAAATTATCGGGAAGCTCTGCTACAATTGACATTCTTTGCAGTCGAGAGGGATCACTAGGAACTTCTCGCACGGCATCGGAGTGTAGCTCAGCCTGGTAGAGCACTGCGTTCGGGACGCAGGGGCCGGAGGTTCGAATCCTCTCACTCCGACCAGTTTTTTTAGTGTTGAAGGCCCTGATTTTAAAGGGTCTTTTTCGTTTGCAGCAGTTGGTTGGCGCAAAGTGTCAATCTTGAGCCAGAGCAGGAGCTATCCTGCGCCGGAACGAACGTCGGGGCCGCGCAATAATACACGCCACGGTCCTGACCATCTGCCTGTACGGTAACCCGCCATCAAGGACTTGCGCGCCTGTCGGCGAGCATCATTCGTGACTTTTTCGTGGCCGCTCGGTCCACGCCGTTCGGACTCAAGATGGACTGGCGCCCTTTCTGGTCGACCAGGAACAACTGCGCTCGTCAAACAGCCCCGCGAACTGGGGGTGGTTGAATTGATTGCCGAAGGTCGTGAAAAGCAAGGATTTCATCATTTCGCCAAGTCCGTGAATTCAGTCACGGCCGGATTTTTCGTGCTAGGGGATCATGGCTGTACACAACCACGAATGGAGAAAAAGCCATGTCTCCCAGCCTGAATTCGCTGTCTCCGATGCTTCAGCGCCCGAACCCTTCGGCCGCGCAAGGGTTTCGTTCCAGTGATGAAAACGCCGGTAGCTTTGACCTGCGCGCTACCCTGGCCGCAATGGCAGTGCGCGAACTCTCTTTTGCGGAATTTCTTGCCGCCCTCGAAAAATCGGGCAAGCGCCTCAGCTGATCGGGAAGGAACGATAACCATGACAACTCAGGCAACCGTGTCGCTGGTCGGGGATGTATTTGTGGCCACGTTGGGTGATGGCCGGCGCATCAAGCAATGTGATCTGCGCAGGATGGCCTTTGCGCTGTTCTCCGCCGGCGTCGTGTCCAGCGACGTCAGGTTTGAATGGCGGGCGGGACTTCGCATGGCCACAGCTGGCCAGCAGGTGAGTCTGACCGCGGAGATCGCACGCTTGGAGCGTGAAAGTCCCAACTTGACGGTCGCGGCGTAGAGGATCGGCGATGCAGCTCACCAACGCCGAAAAGCTGATCCTGGTCATGCTCAGCGAGGTCTACGAAAAGCTGGGCATCAAAGGTGAGTCCGGGGTCGACCCGAGATTCATCCAGTCGGCCATCTACAGCGGCCACACGTGGGGCGTCGAATGGAAATACTCCTGGATCTTCGATAATCCGGACGCTCAGCCCCCCGAACTCAACGATGTCATCAACATTCTTGACATGTGGAGCATTGTCGAGGAAGCGTATGAGGTCTTTGACGACGAGCAGAAGGCCCAACTGGAGCAATTGGCTTCTCCATTCGGGAATAATCCCGATTTTCCTGGCTTCGATGGCAATGAAGAAGGTGAATTCAGCAGCATTGCCACGTTCCTGACCGAACATCTGGATCGCTTTACCCGATTCAAGGGTCGGATTTGCGACAGCCACATCCCGTCTGTTCCGGGGTATCGTCGGATGTACCAAGTGTTCGAGACAGTCCAGCCGGCGCTGTTTGATCGGCGACTTACCGTCAACGAGCTTGCCCAGATCCTGAATGCGGGAAGCCATCATTCAGAAGATTGACCGTATGGAATAGGTGGCGCGGGGTCGCGCTGACCGGCGCGACTGACGAAGATCAAGGCAAGGCCGCTGCCGGTTGCGGACAATGGCGGGAACTGGAGATGGTCATGGCCTTTCCCGAATTCTTTGCGCGCATCCCCGCCATTACGCTGCACGACCCGCTGGCCGAACTGCTCGGCGCGGCCGAAGGCGGATTGATCGAGTATCGCTTTGCCGATGCCGTCAAGCTGGCCGGCCATTCCTGTCCGACCGTAGCTGGCGCCTGGCTGATGACGGTGCGGGCGCTGCGCGCGCTTTATGGCGATGAGGTTCCCGAGCGCGGGAACATTGCCGTCGCGCTCCGCGAAAGCCTCGATAGTGGTGTTGCCGGCGTCATCGGCAGCGTCGCCGGGTTGCTCACCGGCGCGGCCGGGGCCGGCGGTTTCAAGGGGCTAGGCGGTGGTCACAGCCGGCGCAACCTGCTGCAGTTCGGTGTCGCCGGCAGCGGCGTCATGGCCTTCAAGCGCCTCGACACGAATGCCGCGGTCGACTGCACTTTGCGGCTCGAAATGGTGCCCGCCGATCCGCGCCTCGGCAGCCTGCTCAGGGCCATTCTCAACGGCACGGCGAATGCTACGGACACTCGTCAATTCGGTAATTTGTGGCAGGAGCGCGTCGCGCGCATCCTGATCGACCGCGGCGAAGATCACGAACTCGTCGAAGTGCGAAACCTCTGAAACCCGCGTTGATCAGCAGTTCAGGAATGGTCTATAGTGAAACCATTCGGCATGCAGGCATTTCGCGGGGGGCGCAATGAACAAGATCTGGCTCAAGAATTATCCTCAGGGTACGCCGGCCGAGATCGATCCGGACCAGTACACATCGATCCTCGACTTGCTCGACAAGACGTTTGCCAAATTCGGCGACAAGCCGGCCTTTCACAACCTCGGCTGCTCGCTGAGCTTTGCGGAACTGGACCTGCAGTCGCGTGCCTTCGCGGCCTTCCTGCAGGGACTGCCGGGGATGGTCAAGGGCGAGCGCGTGGCGATCATGTCACCCAACCTGTTGCAGTACCCGGTGGTGCTGGTCGGCATCCTGCGCGCCGGGATGACGGTGGTCAACGTCAATCCGCTGTACACGCCGCGCGAACTGGAGCACCAGTTGAAGGACTCCGGCGCCCGCGCCATCGTCATCGTCGAGAACTTCGCGCAGACCCTGCAACAGGTATTGGACAGGACGCCGGTCGAGCATGTGATCACCACGCAAGTCGGCGACATGCTGCCGGTCCCCAAGCGCTGGCTGGTCAATTTCGTGATCAAGCACGTCAGAAAGATGGTGCCGGAATGGCGTATCGACAGCGCCATCGCGCTGCGTGACGCCCTCGGGCGCGGCGCCACGGCGCGCTTCAATCCCGTGCAAACGACGGTCGAAGACATCGCCTTCCTGCAATATACCGGCGGCACGACCGGCGTTGCCAAGGGCGCGATGCTAACCCACCGGAACATCCTGGCCAACATGCAACAGACGAACGCGTGGGTCTCGGGCCGCATATTGGAAGGCAGCGAGATCTTCATTGCCCCGTTGCCGATGTATCACATCCTCTGTCTCATCGCGACGCTGATGTTCATGAAGCTTGGCGGCCTGACGGTGCTGATCACCAATCCGCGCGATCTGCCCGCCTTCGTCAAGGAGCTGGAGGGCTTGAAGTTCACCGCAATGCTCGGCGTCAACACGTTGTTCAACGGCCTGTTGAACACGCCGGGTTTCGCGCAACTCGATTTTTCCGCGCTGAAGTTCGTGGGCGCCGGTGGCGCCGCGACCCAGAAGCCGGTGGCCGAACGCTGGCAGAAGGTGACGGGAACCTATCTCAGCGAAGGCTACGGCCTTACCGAAACCTCGCCGATCGTCTGCTTCATGCCGTTAGGCACGGCCTGGGACGGTACCGTCGGTTTCCCGATTCCGTCGACCGAGGTGTCCATCCGCGACGGGGAATTCAACGAGTTGCCGGTGTGGACCGGCGACGGCGACATCGAGAAGCACACGGGCGAGATCTGCATTCGCGGACCGCAGGTCATGCAGGGCTACTGGAACAATCCCGCCGAAACGGCCAACGTGCTGCGCGATGGCTGGCTGAAGACGGGCGACATCGGGCATCTCGACGACAAGGGCCGGGTGACCATCACCGACCGCAAGAAGGACATGATCCTGGTGTCGGGCTTCAACGTCTACCCCAACGAAATCGAAAGTGTCGTCGCCGCGCACCCGGGCGTACTCGAATGTGCCGCGGTGGCCGTGCCTGACGAAAAGACCGGCGAGGCGGTCAAGGTGGTGATAGTCAAGAAGGATCCGAATCTGACCAGGGAATCTGTCATCGAGCACTGCCGGACGTCCCTGACGAACTACAAGGTTCCGCGCCAAGTCGAGTTCCGCGATGCGCTGCCCAAGACCCCTATCGGCAAGATCCTGCGCCGCGAACTGCGCTAGCCGATCCAGCGCGACACGGCTCTCGAGAGTTTGCCGAGCAGAGAAGCCTTGAGTCGCCTCCCGCTGGCGCTCATACTTGCAATTGTTCATCAGCCTTGGCGGACAAGACGCGGTCTGTTCGCCTTTGACTGATATTACTCGGGAGAAATGAAATGTTGCTTTGCCCCATCGCCCTCGTCGCTACCTGCAACAAATGTCCGGCTGTCAAGGTCTGCCCTTTGAAGACGGTTCTCGGTGACTACGCACCGCCACCGGAACCGCCGGCGAAACCTGCGCCGCGGAGAAGAACGCCCGCCGCAAAGAAACCCGAGTAGCCGTGGCCGACTCCGTTGCCGGGGGGCGGGAAGTCCGGAGCGCATTGACCGGAATCCGGCTGTGTCGGCGGCAGAGGCGGTCGGTCGCCGGTTTACACAGCGACTTTCCGGGGAGAATCGCATGAAGATCGGCACCCCGCTTTCCCCGACTGCCCTGCGTGTCATGCTGCTCGGTGCCGGCGAACTCGGCAAGGAAGTCATCATCGCGCTGCAGCGCCTGGGGGTCGAAGTGATCGCTGTCGACCGCTACGAAAACGCTCCGGGCCATCAGGTCGCCCATCGTGCTCATGTCATTTCGATGACCGACGGCGCCGCCCTGCGCAACCTGATCGAGCAGGAAAGGCCGCACCTGATCGTTCCGGAAATCGAAGCGATTGCTACCGACACGCTGGTCGAGATCGCGGCGGAAGGACTGGCCGAAGTCATCCCCACGGCCCGCGCTGCAAGGCTGACCATGAACCGCGAAGGCATTCGCCGTCTGGCCGCCGAGGAACTCGGTCTGCCCACGTCGCCCTACCGCTTTGCCGATTCGCGGGCGGAACTGCTGGCGGCGATCGACGAAGGAATCGGCTACCCGTGCCTCGTCAAGCCGGTGATGTCGTCATCCGGCAAGGGCCAGTCGCTGTTGCGCGGGCCGCAGGATGTCCAGTCGGCCTGGGACCATGCCGCCAGCAGCGGGCGGGTCGACCAGGGCCGCGTCATCGTCGAAGGCTTCATCGATTTCGACTACGAAATCACCCTGCTGACGGTGCGCGCCCGCGATGAAAGCGGCGCCGTGCAAACCTACTTCTGCGAGCCGATCGGCCATGTGCAGGTTGCCGGCGACTACGTCGAATCGTGGCAGCCGCAGCCGATGACCGCGGCCGCACTGCAACGGGCGCGGGAGATTGCCGCCGCGGTTACCGGCAATCTCGACGGGCGCGGCATCTTCGGTGTTGAACTGTTCGTCAGGGGCGACATGGTCTGGTTCTCGGAAGTCAGTCCGCGGCCACACGACACCGGTCTGGTCACGCTGTGCTCGCAGCGCTTTTCGGAATTCGAACTGCACGCCCGCGCCATCCTCGGCCTGCCGGTCGACACCGCGC
>DAOMFF010000029.1:0-10842 GCA_035429665.1 Azonexus sp. | reverse complement strand
ACCGGCAAGGTCGCGACCTTGACGCCCATACCGAGCATGACCATCAACGCTTCGCAAAGGATCGACGTGAGCACGAGCGGCACCACGGCAACCACCACCGCCCGCCAGTTGCGGAAGGTGATGAAACACAACAGGATCACCGCACCATAGACGTAGAACAGCATGGTCCGGTTGGCTTCCTGGACGACGATGTTGGTCGCTGCCTCGATCCCGGCATTGCCCGCGGCAAGAAGGAACTGGCGGTCCGGGCCGGAATGCTCCTCGGCAAAGCGGGCCGATTCCGCAACAACCAGGCTCAGCGTTTCCGCACGGTGGTCGGACAGATAGGCGATCACCGGCATCACCGAGCAGTCGTTGTTGAAGAGATCGGGGTTGTTCACCGAAGCCTGCTGCGCACCGTAATTCAGAATGTCCTGATTGCGCGCCAGCGTCAGCCATTTCGGGTTGCCCTCGTTGGAACCGGCAGTAATCTGCCGCACCGCATTGCCGAGGAATACCGTCGTCTGGACTCCGGGCAACTGCTGCAGATTCCAGGCCAGGCGATCGGCCTCGACCAGCGTCTGGTAGTTGAGACAGCCTTCTGGTGCCGTCTTGACGATCACTGCGAACTGGTCACTGGAAAGCGAATAGCTGCCGGCGATATAGGCGTTATCGCGGTTGTAGCGCGAATCGGCACGCAACTCGGGAGCGCCGGGCTCGAGGTCGCCTATCTTCAACTGGAGACTGACGATGAAACCGGCCACGGCGAGAACCGCGGAGACCAGGATGGCGCCCAGGGCCCAGCGGCGCTCGGTGAAGTTTTCGAGCCAAAGCCAGATCGCGGCAAGACCGCCCTTCGCTTCGTTCGAGTCCGCGCGCAGGCTCCGCTCGGCGGCCGCCGGGCTGACCCCGCTATAGGAGAGTAGAACCGGCAGGAGGATCAGGTTGGTGAAGATCAACACCGCCACCCCGATGCTGGCCGTCAGAGCCAGATCCTGGATGACCGGGATATCGATGATCATGAGCACGCCAAAACCCACGGCATCGGCAAGCAGCGCCGTCACCCCGGCCAGGAACAGGCGGCGGAAGGTATAGCGGGCAGCGACGAGGCGATGCGTGCCGCGCCCGATATCCTGCATGATGCCGTTCATCTTTTGCGCCCCGTGCGATACCCCGATGGCGAAGACGAGGAAGGGCACGAGGATCGAGAACGGATCCAGCTCGAAACCCAGGAAGGCGACCAGCCCGAGCTGCCAGACCACGGCGATGACCGAACAGGCAACCACCAGCGCCGTGCTGCGCACGCAGCGTGTATAGAGATAGATGATGGCGATGGCGATAAGCGCGGCGATGGCGAAGTAGGTCATGACCTGGGTCAGGCCCTCGATCAGGTCGCCGACCAGCTTGGCGAAGCCGATCATGTGGATGCGGACTCCAGGCTCGCCGGCGCCGGCCTTGCCGGCGGTATCGAAGCGGGCCCGGATGTTTTCCTCCAGCGCGGCGGACAGGGCGCGATAATCGATCGCCTGGCCGGTTGTCGGATCCTTGTCGAGCAGCGGCACGACGATCATACTGGACTTGAAGTCGTTGCCGACGAAACGCCCGACGATGCCGGAACGGGCGATGTTGAGCTTCAACTGCTCGGTGGCTTTCGGCGAACCGTCGTAATTGTCGGGCATCACCGGGCCACCCTGAAAGCCCTCTTCCGTCACCTCGGTCCAGCGCACCGCCGGAGTCCACAACGACTTCAGCCAGGCGCGGTCGACGCCCGGGGTGAGGAACAATTCATCATTGATCTTGCGCAGCGTTTCCTGGTATTTCGGATCGAAGATGTCGCCATCGGTGTTCTCGACGACGATGCGCAGCACGTTGCCGAGGCCACGCAACTCGTTGCGGTTCTCCAGGTAGTTCTTGATGTAGGGCTGGCCCTGCGGAATCATCTTCTCGAAGCTGGCATTGAGCGTCAGCCTCGTGGCTGCCCCGAACAGGAGCACCAGGGTGACGACCACGCAGGCGACGACGACGGCCAGGCGGTTGTTGAAGATCAGCCGTTCGAGCGCGGTCCCCGACTTGGGATCGAAATCGGCCAGGCTCCGCACAATCGGCAGGCGATCCATGAGGTCGGTTGTAACGGCCATCTTTCGTGTCTCCTGAATTTCAGTTTGTTTTAGGTGTTGATTGGTCGGTTGTTACTGGACGGCCTGCGCGCGGACACCACGCGGGCCGGCAATTACGGCGGCATCCTTGCCCAGGCAGGCAACTGCCGAAGCTGGCGCCGGCTGGTCGAGCTTGACTGGCCGGAAGTTTTCGCCAGTGTTGTCGCTAACCAACATGCGCCCCGACTGGCTGACCAGGACAAGCCTTTGTTCGCCGCAGGATGCAGCGCCGGTGATGCCGTCCTGCAAGCCGGTCTCGACCTTCTGCCACTTCCTGCCGCCATCGACGCTGCGGAAGGCGTTGCCGCGCAGGCCGAAGACCATTGCGGCATGCTCGCCGCCCGTCACGCCAAAGAAACTTCCCTTGTAGCCGGTATCCAGCTTGGAAAAATTCCCGCTGGCGGAATCCAGCCGGAGGACAAGCCCTTGCTCACCGGCGACGTAAAGCCCGCCGCCAACCTGGCGGATGGCATAGAGATGCAGCCGGTTGGGATTTTCGGTACGGTGAAACCAGGGTTCCCAGGTCTTGCCGCCATCGGCGGTCCGGAAGATCAGGTTGAAGGCGCCGACGATGAAGCCATTGTTCTCATCGGCGAACCAGACGTCGAGAAAGGGATTCTCGGAACCCTGGGCGCCGATGCGTTTGGCTTCATCGACCAGCGCGGCGGCGGTCGCAGGCGATCCGAGCGCGCCCTTGTCAGGGTGCGCGGCATAGAAAGTAGCCATCAACTGTCCGGCGCTGCGCCCATCGAGCTGTTTCGACCAGGTGGCGCCACCGTCTGCCGAGTGCAGGACGACGCCATCGTGGCCGACCGCCCAGCCCTTTTCGGGCGTCGGAAAGGTCACCGCCACTAGATCAGAGGTGACCGGCACCTTCGCCTGCACCCAGGATTTCCCGCCATCGTCGGAGTACACGATATGGCCGCGCTGGCCGACAGCGACAACGCGCTTTCCGGTGCTGGCCACACCGTTGAGCAGTGACTTGCTGGCGAAGGCGCTTTCCCGTGCAGGCGTGTCGAGCACGTCGCGGAAAACGCCAGCCGCTACTGCCGTCAGTGGCAGCGCGAAGATGAACGCAGCGAGCGGAAGGGCAATTTTCCGGATGAACATGGCTTACCTTGGTAAAGAGGGTTGGCACAGGGCGCGGGGGTTCCCGCGCCCGCCAGGGTTTTGCTGCTTAACGGATGCCGGCGCCGGCCAGGGCGTCAGGCGACCAGTCGCTTTCCTTTGCCGCTTTGCCCGGGCGCATCCCGCCCGTTTCGGCGGTATAGCCACTCAGCGAGTAGGAGCCGGCGATCAGGTCGTAGAGGCCGTGCATGTCGGCCCACGGCGCCGGCGTCTCGTAGCTCGGGGTCTGGTAAGCGAAGCCGGCACGGAACAACTGACCGCGAGCGTCATACTGGTCAGACGCGACGATGGTCCACGAGTCTTCGTCGATGTAGAACGTGCGCTTGCTGTAGATGTGGCGCTTGCCTTCGCGAAGTGTCGCCTCGACGACCCAGACGCGGTGCTGTTCCCAGCGGACGATATCCGGGTTCAGGAACTTCGGCTTTAGCAGGTCGTCCTTGGTCGAGTTGTAAGCCATGCGATAGGTGTTGTAAGGCACCAACATTTCCTTCTTGCCGACCAACTTGAAGTCGAAGCGGTCCATCGAGCCCAGAAACAGGAAGACGTCGTCGAAGGTCGACGTGCCGCCGGTACCCGGATTCGGGGTATCGTGGGCGAAATCCGGTGCAACCTTGGTACGGCGCTGGCCGGGCAGGTACGTCCAGGCACGGCGGTCCTTGTCGGCGTAATCGAGCGGATCGATGATCATCATCGCCTCGCCGGCGCGGCGAGCCGGACCAGTGTAGGAAATGCGCTGCTTGTAGTAGGTACCCGAAGCAGCCTTCTCGGCATCCCAGTACGGATACTCCTGAACGATCGAGCCTTCGGTCGAGACTGACGGGCGGCCGGAGGCGTCGACATTCCAGTTGCGGTACTTGACGTTGTAGGCGACACCCTGGAAGCGGACCAGATGGTTCCACATCACTTCGTAACCGGTCTTCGGGATCGGGAACGGCAAACCGGCATGACAGCCTTCCATCGAGCGACCAGCATTGGTCGTCTTGGCGCTGACGGCGCACTTCGCCGTATTGTCGGCAACCCACTTGGGGTAGGCGACCGAACGATTGCTCTTGTAGACGTCGATCCGGTAGTCCGGATACTTCTTCATCAGCGCCTTGGTGCCTTCGGTCAGCTTGTCAGCGTATTTGTCCATCGATTTGCCGTCGACCGAGAACAGCGGCTTGTCGGCGGCGAAGGGATCGGGACGCAAGCCCTCACCGGCCTTGAACTCGGCCGGGGCCTTGGTCAGGCCGCCGCTGTAGGCGGGAATGGTGCCGTCCTTGTTGCCGGCCTTTTCAGCGCCGGTCGCAGTCAAGGTCGAGCCGAGCTGCTTGGCCTCGTCGGCGGTGACGCCGGCCCAGGCCGTACCGGTGGCGGAAGCCAGTGCGGCGATCAGCAGGGAGTGTTGGAATCGCATGAGAGTCTCCTTAGAAGGTAGTCTTGAGGGTCAGGCTGATGAAGTCACGATCCTTGAGCAGGGTCGTGAAGCCGTTTTGAGTAATAACCTGGGCGCCGAGCGCGCCGCTCGTGCCATAGTCGTTGATCTCGCCGAAGTAGGCGATGTACTTCAGGTCGACCCGATGCTTCTGGAAGATGTCGAAGCCAAGGCCGATGCTGTAGTTTCCGTTGCCCTGGTTGCCGCCGAAGATGGTGGCGGCATTGCCGCTCAGGCCGCGCGAGTAGGTGATCGGCAAGGACAGGTCGACACCTGGGAAAACCTGGTACCAGGTCGGGGTGAATGCGGCACCGAGCCCGAAGTAGTTCTTCGTTGCGCAGCCGTCCCACTTGTTGCCGGGAGTATTGGCCGTCCCCAGATTCTTGTTGAAGGTGCAACCACCGTAGCCTTCGGCCTGGAAAGTTTCCTTGCCGCTATCGACGCTCAGCCAGCGGCTCCAGACCAGTTCGGCAGCCCAGGTGGCCGCATCGAATATCGCCGTATCGGCGATGATGCCGGCGGCGTTGATCAGGCCATGCATCGTGTCGCCGACCGGGCCAAGTGTCTCGCCCTCGCCGGGGTTGACCTGTTTGCCCAGATTGGCCGGAGCGGCCACGACAGCAGGTACTCCTAGGATTTTCGAAAGCAGCGGCGTGTTATGGCGATAGGAGAGTTCCGAGCCGACGCTGACGCCGGCGATGTTCTTGGTGAAGCTGACGCCGAACAGATCGATGTCGTCCTTGTAGATCAGGTTGTACTGGCTTGACGCCCCAATAGGAACCGGGGATCCAGCCTGCCTGAACACGCCTCCCAGGGCAGTGAGAGCAGGGGTGAACTGGGTAACCAAGCCTTGCGGCAGCTTGTCCGCATAACGGCGGTAGTAGAGGCCGAATGTTCCGTCAAGAGCCTCCGGCGACCAGCGCAGGTTGAGACCAAATTCGCCGTTGATCTGAGCGGGTTCCATCGGATTGCCACGCATATAGCCCACGTAGGCTCCGCGGGACCCGGCTGCAAGCTGGGGAATATTCGGTAGCTGACCGATCAGAACCCGATCCGGACCGTTGAACGCAAAGTCGACCGGCCCCAGATAGGTGCCGCCTTCCGGATAACGGTAGGCTTCCCATTCGAGGAAATACTGGGCGCCCACCGACAGCGTGTCGGTCAGCTGAGCCTGGCCGGAAATCTGGTTGAGCGGACGGAACAGTTCCTTGGCTTCGACACCCGGGGTCGCGAAGCCCTTCTGCAGGTCGAGCGGCATTTGCGAGTAGGCGATGCCATGCAGGGCGCCACCGAGGAACAGGGACTCGCCCCAGAAAACCGTGTGGCGGCCGGCGCGAACCTTGGTCGGCACGTCGCCTAGATCGAAGTTGGCGAACACGAAGGCGTCGAGAATTTCACCAGACGGGCCTTCGTAGAAGCGCTTGGTGTAATTGCTGAATTTCTGGTTCGGGTAGCTGGACAGGCCGGCAGCCGCGAACTTGGGGTTCGCACCGCTGTCGTCGCCGTAGGCTGCGTCATACCAGCCGGCCGCGCTGACGCGAAAACCGAGCGTCTTTTTCCAGGCGAAGTCGAGTTCGGACAGGACGTCGACGCGGTTGGTCACGATGTCGCCCTTGTCGAACAGGTAGGTCCCTTCGTCGGAAGCGATGTTGTTGCCGATCAGCGTATTGCGGCCCTGCACGCGGACACCTGCGTTGTAGCGCAGCGTGTTGTCCCAGCGCATTTCGATATCGTCATTGCCGACGTCGATGTTGAACGCGTGGGCATTGGCGCCGGCGCCGAGCATGGCCATCGCCATGGCGATCGGGCGCATGCGCTTCCATTGCTTGCCTTGTCTCTGGTTGGTTTGCATTCCTCTCTCTTCCTTCCTTGGTTCTGAATTGACCGATCGGAGTTATGGACTCCGGCTACTGACGAGATCAAATTATCCGGACCACGGAAGAAGATGCCCCCCCAATGAATAGGGGGATGAGGTATCGAAGGGGGGTATCCAGCAAGCGACGGGGGTGCCCCCCAATCGCCTACGCAAAAGCTTGTTTAAGCGCTGTCTTCAAGCAGGCCGAGCAATTGTGCGCGGCGCACGACATGCTTGCGCGTGCCAGCATCGAGCTTGCCGAAGAGGTTCTTGACGTGCCACTTGATCGTTTCCTCGCCGACCGACATCGCCTGGGCGATCTCCTTGTTGGAGAGGTTGCGCGCCAGCAGCTCGAGAACTTCGCGCTCTTTCGGTGTCAGCACCATGCTGGGTACCGCGCGCGGCGCCGTGCCATCGCGTAGCGGACGCGGGTGGACCGCGCGAGGAACGCTGGCCGTCCGGACAGGATCGGTGCCGCCCGCTGCTTCTTCAGCCAGGCGGCGGACCCAGTCGGCAATGATCGGGTGGGCGTCTGCAAACGTGCGAGCCAGGCCAAAGGTCTCGGCAAGATTGATCGCTTCGACCAGGAGCGAGCGCCCGTCCGCCCCCTGCCGGTCGAGCGCCAGCGCACGCAGGGCCATTATTTCGAGGCGCAGGCGGCCAAGCTTGAGGTTGTCCGCAAGCGCCGAGGCCGGAGCCAGTCCCGCGAGCGCACCGGCCCAGTCCTGCGCCGCGATGGCGACGTTGACGTGCGAGAGCAGTTGCAGCAGCGACGCCGAGCGATGCCACAATGAACCCGCCGGATGTTCGCTCCGCGCGATGACTTCGTCGACCCGCGCCACCAGTACGCGGCAGGTTTCGGCGCGGAACCGGCCGGCGTGGATGCGAATCTGCTCGGCGAGACTGGCAATGCAGAGGCGGGGCAGGTTACGCGCGACCCCAATGGCGCCGAGCCCTTCCAGCAGGTCGAGGGCGCGGTGCTCGACACCCTGCGCTGCCGCGATCCGCGCCGCCGTCCGGTAGCCGAGCAGCGTTGTATCCGGCGAGCCGACGCGTTCGAGGACGTCCAGCCGGTTGGCGAGGATGGCTGCCGCCTCGTCGAGCCGGTCCCTTTCATAGAGCGCTCCAGCCAGCAGCGAAGCCAGCATGCAGGCAACCGGATGGCGACGCCCGAGTTCCGTCTCGGTGCGCGCCAGCGCGGGCCGCAGCACTTCCTCGCCAAGCAGGACCTGCCCTTCCCAGAGATAGCTCAGGCCAACGATGAAATCCACCCAGCCCGCCGAATAGGCTTGCCCCTTGCCGATGTTGCTGCGCGGCAGATGCTGCAGAAAGTGGCGCGCCTGGGGCGGATCACCGCCGAGGATTGCAAGGATCGCCAGGCGATTGGCGTGCATCTGGGCAAGCCGCGGCCCACTGTGCGGCGGCGATTCGCGCCAGGGCGCGAAGATCTCCATGCAGCGGTCCGGGTGGTCGGCGAAATAGGCTGCACCGCTGAGAATCAGCGCGCACTCGTAGCGCAGTTCGGCATCGCCCCCCGGTGTCTCGAGGATCTTCCCGACCAGCCGCCCCGCCTCTTCCTGCCGCTCGCTCAGCGCGAGCGCCCAGGCCGCCGCCAGGCGCAAGCGCGGGCGATGTTCGAGTTCGGCCTCGGAAATGCCCTCCAGCCATTCGAGAACCGCCCCCTGCAACCCTTGGGTCACCGCGTCGTAAAGTGATTGCTCGGCGAGATCGAGCGCCATCTCGCGCTGCCCGGCGGCGCGGGCGTGGCGGGCCGCCTCGCGGGTCATGCCGTGCGCTGCCAGCCAACGCATGGCGCGGGCGTGGAGTTCCAGCCTTTCCGCTTCCGGGAGCGCCTCGACGCGAAGCCGCAGCGCGTCGCAGACGAGGGCATGGAGGCGGCACCACTCGCTGTCGTCGCCGACCATGAAGATCGGGGTATCCCGCACCAGGCGAGCCAACTGCCCCGGCGCATCGTCGCTCCCGGTGAGGCAGCGGCAGAGATCGGGGTGGACGCTGTCGAGCACCGAGATGCGCGCCAGGAAATCGACATCGCCCGCATCCAGCTGGTCGAGGAGCCCGCCGACCAGTTCGACGCCCCGCCAGTCGTTGCGGGCCAGCATCAAGCTGAGGGCAGCACGCGGATCCCCTCGCCCCTCGACGGCGGCGAGCACGAGTTGCAGGCCGAGCGGCCAGCCTTCGGCAAGCTCGTGCAGGCGGGCGCAGGCGTCGGCGTCGACGTTGGGACCGAAGCGATTGCGGACGAAGGCGATGGTCTCGTCAACGCTGAAACGCAACATCTCGCCGCCAACCAGCACGCACAGCCCGTACGCGGCGAGGTCGGCGACCGCGTCGTCGAGATGGCTGCGTCCACCGATGACGACGCGCAGGTTGGGGGGCAGGTTGTGCAGAAGATAGACGAGCGCCTGGAGATTGCGCTCCGAGAGCCGTTCCGCCTCATCGACCATCAAGATGATGTCGAGCGCAGTCTGCCCGACTTCCGAAAGCCAGGCGGTGACCCCTTCCAGTTCACCCACCGAGGCATCGCCCCCTTCGATCAGGTGGCGCCCGAAGGCCGGACGGCCGCAACCCACGCGTACCGCAAGGGTCAGCGCCTGGAGGAAATGGCGGGGGTCATCGCGGTCGTCAGCCGACAGCCACGCGACGGCCGCTCCGCGCGCCAGGAATTCGCGCCGCCATTGGCCGAGCAGCGAGGTTTTGCCGAAGCCGGGCGGCGCCTGCACGACCAGGACACTGCGTTCGCGCAGGTTTTCGTCATCGAGGCTGAGCCTAGGACGCAGCAGCTGGTGGCGTGGCGCCTTCGGAGGCGTGGTCCGCAGCATCAGCCCCGCAAGCACCGTTCCATCCCGGCCGTATGAATTGGTCAACGCTGTCTCTCTCCGTTTGCGGAAATGCTTCTTGTCAGCGGGAAAACATTCTTGGGTGCAAATTCAACCGCAGACGGCAGACCCGCCGCGAGGCCCCGCAGTTGAGAGGAATTTAACCACATGGCAGGAATTCCTGACAGTCACCCCCCCCTTTTTCGAGGGGGGCACAAGTGCATTGGACGCCTTACGATGCCAACCATACTACTAGGCCTGACAAGGAATGCGACGCATGGAATTCATCGATGTCTGCTCACTGGACGAGATCCCTCCCGGGAAGTCGCGGGCCGTGCGCGCAGCCGGCAAGGACGTGGCGCTGTTCAACGTCGAGGGCGTTGTTCACGCCCTCGAGAACTCCTGCCTGCATCAGGGCTCGGCGCTGTCCGGCGGAGAGTTCTGCAAGCATGTAGTCAAGTGCCGTTCCCACGGCTGGCGTTTCGACGTAACCACCGGCGCCCTCGTGGGTTCGGACGTGTTGCGCGTGGCGTGTTACCCGGTCGCGGTCGCCGACGGCCGGGTAGCGGTCGCAGTGAATGCTTAACCCTGTAGTGCGTTCAAGACAAATCTAGGAGCCGACATGTATCGCCATCTGCTGGTCCCCATCGACAATTCCGACCTGTCCACCATCACCATCGGTCGCGCCGTCGAATTCGCGCTTACCCTCGGCGCCAGGATCACCTTTTTCCACGCCCGTTCAGACCACTCGTCGTCGCTCATGGGCGATGCCGACATTGTCCGCATGACGGCGCCCGAGGACTACGCCTACAACTTCGAGGGCCGTGCCCGCGAACTGCTGACCAAGGCCGAGTCGGCCGCCCGTGCCCGCGGCGTACCCTGTGCCTCGGCCAGCGCGGTGAGCGACTCGCCCTACACGGCCATCATCGAGGCGGCTCGCGCCGCCGGCTGTGACCTGATCTTCATGGCTTCGCACGGTCGACGTACCACGCTGGGCATGATGCTTGGCTCGCAGACGCTGAAGGTACTGGTCAATTCGGAAATCCCGGTGCTGGTTTCGGCAATGGCCGAACCCCCGGTGCCCGCCCAGGCCATCGCCATCATCCGTGACGAACACCGCTCGCTGGCCGCCGTGCTGCACGCCTGGCAGCATCTGTTCAAGGACGCGCAGGGCAAGGATGCCCGCCCCGACGCGGGCCTGATGCAGGCAATGGTCCGCTACATCAAGGATTTCCCGGTCGCCCTGCACCACCCCAAGGAGGACGACTACCTGTTCCGCAAGCTGCGCGAGCGTACCGCCGCAGCCAACCCGGAACTCGACGAACTCGAGCACCAGCACGTTCGTGACGAGCAGATGGTCGTCGAACTCGCTGCGCTGGTCGAGCGTTACGCAACCGGCGATGCGACTGTGGCGGAAATGGAACAGGCCGTCTCGCGCTACGCCCAGTCGATCTGGGAACACATGGGCCGCGA
>DAOMFF010000028.1:6365-11135 GCA_035429665.1 Azonexus sp. | reverse complement strand
AATTCGGCCCGCCGCGCCTCCGGGCTCAGGTAGCCGACCAGCGCGCGGCCGGCCGACTGGCTGGTGCCCATGCACAGGCCGGCGAGATTGGCGGCGACCCAGAACCACTTTCAAGATTGACCACGACCGAAACGCGCGAGACACTGCAAAAAGTGGCGCCGGAATTCCTATCCTTTGCCGAGCACATTTTCATTTTCAGCAACAATTCCGCGCGGGTCAGCGCTATCCGACAGGTCGGCTATCAGCCGACGGATCTTTACCCGAACGACGCCGGCCTCAAGGAGGCGCTCGACCGATCGATAGCGGCTTCTTCTCACCCGGCGAACGCTCGCGCTATCATGATATCTTTAACTGCCTGGTTCACCATGGGGACCATTACCTGCTACTCGCCGACTACGCGGACTATATCGCCACCCAGGCGCGCGTTGACGCCCACTATCTGACGCCTGCCCAGTGGCAGTGCAAAGCAATTCCTAATGTCGCCGGGATGGGTTCCATCTCGGCTGATCGAATGATCGCTGACTATGCCAACGATACCTGGAAGATTCACACACTTTAAGTAAGGAAGTCGCAAATGCTTGACCATGCTGAGATCATCGCCCTTTGCCGGGCAGAACACGGTGACCCTTATGCGGTCCTCGGAATGCACACCGATGCCGACGGTGGGCTGTGGGTTCGCAGTCTGCAACCAGGGGCGCTCTCGGTGACTGTCCTTGAGGCCAAGACTGGAAAGCGGGTTGCCGAACTGACGCACATCGAGATCGAGGAAGTCGAAGGCTTTTTCGAAGGGCTGATGCCGCGCCGCCGCCGCAGTTTTCCCTACCGCCTGCGGATCGTCTGGCAAGAAGGAGTCCAGGAAACCGATGACCCGTACCGCTTCTCGACGGTACTTGGTGAAATGGACGTCTGGCTGCTGGCCGAAGGCTCGCACCTGCGGCCCTTCGAACGTCTCGGTGCCCACCTGTGCGAGATCGATGGGGTGCCGGGTACCGCCTTCGCCGTCTGGGCACCGGACGCGCAGCGGGTTAGTGTCGTCGGCGATTTCAATACCTGGGACGGTCGTCGCCACCCGATGCGCCTGCGCCGGGAATGCGGGGTCTGGGAAATCTTTCTGCCGGGAGTGGGCGCCGGCGCGCACTACAAATACGAAATTCGCGCGCGCGATGGCTATCTGCTGCCGCTCAAATCCGATCCCTATGGCTTCCAGGCCGAAATGCGTCCGTCGACGGCGTCGATGGTCTGCGACCTGCCGGAACCCGTGGAACCCACGCCGGTAGCGGCCGGAGACGAGCTGGGCGCACCGTTGTCGGTCTACGAGGTGCATCTGGCCTCCTGGCGGCGTGCCGACGATGGCGGCTTTCCGGACTGGCAGCGGCTAAGCGAAACCCTGATCCCTTACGTGGTCGACCTCGGCTTCACGCATCTCGAATTGCTGCCGATTTCCGAGCACCCCTTCGATGGCTCCTGGGGCTACCAGCCGCTGGGGCTGTACTCCCCCACCGCCCGCCATGGCAACCCGACCGGTTTCCGCAACTTCATCCATTCCTGTCATGACGCCGGACTGCGCGTCATCGTCGACTGGGTGCCAGCGCATTTCCCGACCGACGAACACGGTCTCGGTCGCTTCGACGGCACAGCGCTGTACGAGCACGCCGATCCGCGCGAGGGCATGCATCAGGACTGGGGCACCCTGATCTACAACTTTGGCCGCCGCGAAGTCAGCAACTACCTGATCGGCAACGCGCTCTTCTGGATCGAACGCTATGGCATCGATGGCCTGCGCGTGGATGCCGTCGCCTCGATGCTCTACCGCGACTACAGCCGCGAAGAGGGGCAATGGCTACCGAACGTGCATGGCGGCCGCGAGAACCTCGAGGCCGTCGCTTTCCTGCGCCGCATGAACGAGGTTCTTGGCCAGGAGCACCCCAGCGCCTCCACCTATGCCGAGGAATCGACCGCCTGGCCGATGGTCAGCCGCCCACCCGAGATGGGTGGCCTCGGTTTCCACTACAAGTGGAACATGGGCTGGATGCACGACGTTCTCGATTACATGACCAAGGACCCGGTGCATCGCCGCTATCACCACAATCAGCTCAGCTTCGGAATGATGTACGCCTACACCGAAAACTTCATCCTGCCGCTGTCGCACGATGAAGTGGTGCACGGCAAGGGCTCGCTGATCAGCAAGATGGCCGGCGACTACTGGCAGAAGTTTGCCAACCTGCGCGCTCTGTATGGCTACATGTGGGCGCATCCGGGCAAGAAGCTGCTGTTCATGGGTGGCGAGATCGGCCAGTGGAACGAGTGGAATCACGACACTTCGCTCGACTGGGGGTTGCTCGATTTTCCGCTGCACGCCGGCGTACGCAATCTCATTCGCGACCTCAATGGCATCTACCGCAGCAACCCGGCGCTGCACCAGGTCGATTTCGAGCCGGCCGGTTTCGAATGGATGGCCGCCGACGATGCCGATTGTTCGGTGGTCGCCTTCGTCCGTTGGTCGCGTGATCGTTCCCGGGCCATCCTCTATGTCGGCAACTTCACGCCGGTCGTTCGGCATGGCTACCGGATCGGCGTACCGATGTCGGGGATGTATCGCGAACGGATCAACACCGACTCGGAGCATTACGGTGGCAGCAACGTCGGCAACGGCTTCGAGCCGGTATATGCCGAGCAGGTGCCGGCGCATGGCCGCGAATGGTCGGTGAATCTGACGCTGCCGCCACTCGCCGCCCTGTACCTCGAATGGATCGCGTAAGCGGCAGCACCGAGCTCGAAGCCGGGCGGCCGTGGCCGCTCGGCGCCAGTTGGGACGGACACGGCGTCAACTTTGCGCTCTTTTCAGCGCACGCCGAAGCGGTCGAATTGTGTATCTTCGAGGGCACGCGGATGCGCACGCTGCCTATGCGCGAAGCAACCGATCATGTCTGGCACGGCTATCTTGCCGGTGCGGCACCCGGACTCTGCTACGCTTACAGGGTGCATGGCCCCGATGCGCCGAAGCGCGGCCACCGCTTCGACGCCCGACGCCTGTTGCTCGATCCCTACGCTCGCGAAGTGGTCGGCCGCTTTTCCTGGGGGAAGCATCATGACCCGGCGGACTGCCTGACGGCCTGTGTCGTCGACGAACGATTTGACTGGGGCGACGACGCACCGCCGGCAATACCCCTGGCGGCCACGGTTCTCTACGAAGCACATGTCAAGGGAAGCAGCCGGCAACACCCCGGCGTTCCCGAGGCGCTGCGCGGCACTTACGCCGGCCTCGCGACATCGGCGATGATCGAACATTTCCAGCGGCTCGGCGTCACCGCCATCAACCTGCTGCCGGTGTGCCACTTTCTCGACGAGAGGCACCTGGTAGACAAGGGTCTTGTCAATTACTGGGGCTACAACTCGCTTGCCTTCTTCGCGCCGGAGCCGCGCTATGCAGCGCGGATCGGTGGGCAGTCGGTGATTGCCGAGTTCAAGACGATGGTCCGTTCCTTGCACGCCGCCGGCCTTGAAGTCATTCTCGACGTGGTCTTCAACCATACCGCCGAATCCGACGAACACGGCCCGACCCTGTCGTTTCGCGGCATCGACAACTCGAGCTATTACCGCCTGCTGCCTGGCCATCTAGCGGGTTACGAGAACTTCAGCGGCTGCGGCAACACCTTGAATCTCGCCCACCCACGCGTTCTGCAACTGGTGGGGGATGCGCTGCGCTACTGGGTTGACGTCATGCACGTCGACGGCTTCCGCTTCGATCTCGCCGCCGCACTCACCCGCGACAGTGCCTTTCTTGCCGCGCTCAGGCAGGACCCTTTGCTGCAGCGCGTCAAGCTGATCGCCGAGCCCTGGGATATCGGACCGGATGGTTACCACCTCGGCCGCTTTCTACCGGGCTGGAGCGAATGGAACGACCGCTTCCGCAATGACGTCCGCGCCTTCTGGCTGACGCACGGGGCAGGCGTCGGACAACTGGCGCAACGGCTTGCCGGGTCGAGCGAAATCTTCGGTGCCAACGGACGCGCGCCCCAGGCAGGAATCAACTTCATCACCGCGCATGACGGCTTCACCTTGCGCGATCTCGTCAGCTACCAGAAGAAACACAATAAACTCAATGGCGAGGACAATCGCGACGGCCACGGCCACAACTCGTCCTGGAACTGCGGCGAGGAAGGCGAGAGCCACGATCCGGCAGTCCTCGAAAAACGCCGGCGACTGCAGCGCGCACTTCTCGCCACGCTGATGTTGTCTCAGGGGGTGCCGATGCTGCTGGGTGGCGATGAGTTCGGACGCACGCAGGCCGGCAACAACAATGCCTACTGCCAGGACAATGCGCTGACCTGGCTCGACTGGAAAAACGCCGATGCCGGTTTGATCGACTTCGTCGCCGGTCTGATTGGCTTGCGCCGGCGTTTCCCGCAGCTGCGGCGACGCCGTTGGCTGACCGGCGCGGTGACTGTCGATGGGCAGCCCGATACGGTCTGGTGGCATCCCGCGGGCAGACCGATGCGCCACGCCGACTGGGAGTCGAAAAAACTTGGCACCTTCGGTCTTCAGCTCGCCCCCGACCTGCCAGCCGCAGGTAGTGCGCGGGACCGCGAAACCTTGCTTTGTCTGATCAACCGCGACGACCTCCCAGTCTCCTTCCTGCTACCGACAGGCGCCTGGCAACAAGTTTGCGACAGCAGCGCTCCTGCACCCTTCGCCACCCACCTGCGCGAGAAAACGACGCCGGTGGCGGCACGCAGCGTGCAGATTCTCAGCATGGAAGGACACTTCCCG
>DAOMFF010000028.1:0-6265 GCA_035429665.1 Azonexus sp. | reverse complement strand
CGCAGCAAGTCCCTCCTTGCAAGATATAATTGTCCACGTTCTCGTGGACTGCCGTTCGCCTCCCGTCCCGAGCAACGGCGAGCCACGAAGAATGGCTTTATCGCGGCGTCTTGCATAGACAAACACAAGGGTTAGTTGAAATGCGCGTGCTGTTGATGACCAACGAGTTTCCGCCGAACATCTACGGTGGAGCGGGTGTGCATGTGGAGTATCTGTCGCGTGAACTGTCGAGGCTGACGCCGGTCGAGGTGCGCAGTTTTCAGGAGCAGGACTTCAGCAAGGATCAGCTAAGGGTTCTGGGCACCAAGCTCGACGCCTCCGGCTATGCGTGCAGCAAGGAACTGGTTTCACCCTTGAAGGCGCTCGCCACCTGCCTTGCCTTCAATACCCACGGCATCGCGGCCGACGTCGTTCACTGCCACACCTGGTACGCCCACTTCGGCGGCATCCTGGCCAAACTGCTCTACGGCATTCCGCTGGTCATTACCGTTCACTCGCTGGAGCCCCTGCGGCCCTGGAAGCGCGAGCAGATCGGCCGCGGCTATGACCTCTCGAGCTGGGTGGAGAAGACCGCTCTGGAGATGGCGGATGCCGTGGTGGCCGTCTCCAGCAGCACCCGCGACGACATCCTGCGGCTCTTCGACGTCGATCCGGCAAAGGTTCCGGTGATCCCCAACGGCATCGATACCGACGAATACAAGCGGACGGTGGACCCATCGGTTCTCGCCAGATACGGTATCGACCCGGCGAAACCCTACGTCCTGTTCGTCGGGCGCATGACCCGGCAAAAAGGGCTGTTGTACCTGTTGCAGGCGATTCCGCAACTCGACCCGGAGACCCAGGTGGTGCTTTGTGCCGGCGACTCGGATACGCCCGAGTTGCAGAAGGAGCTGGAAGCCATCATCGCCGAACTGAAGAAGCACCGCGCGGGCATCGTCTGGATTGCCGAAATGGTCAGCCGCCCCACCACCATCGCCCTGTATTCCCAGGCTGCGGTGTTCTGCTGCCCGTCAATCTACGAACCCTTCGGCATCATCAATCTGGAAGCCATGGCCTGCAATACGGCGGTAGTCGGCAGCAAGGTCGGCGGCATCGCGGAAGTGGTGGTGGATGGCGAAACCGGACTGTTGATCGACGCCGGGATATCGCCCACCATGCCGCACGATCCCATGGACCCCGAGGGTTTCTCCACTGCTCTGGCCGAAGGCATCAATCGCTTGGTGCGCGATCCCGAACTGCGCACCAGGATGGGTGTTGCGGGCCGCAAGCGAGTACTGGACAACTATTCCTGGCGCAGTATCGCCGAGAAGACTCTGGCCTTGTACAAGAGCCTGCCTCGGAGCCAGTGAGAGTGAAGGGTCGAGGGGGAAGGTCCAGCCGCGCCTGGGGGCATTGCGTTGGCCGGAGAACCCGGCCGTGACCGACGGTCCGCGCATCTACAACCTGTTTCCGCTGCTTTGCGGCTCGGTGCGCCAGTGGGAGGACCACCTGCCGCGCATCGCCGCCATGGGCTTCGATTGGGTCTACCTCAATCCGTTTCACTACCCCGGCTTTTCCGGCAGCCTGTATGCGGTCAAGGACTACTACCGCATCCATGACCGGATGTGGGATGGCGAGCACAGCCTGGAAGACCTGCTCAAGTCATTCTGCTGGAAAGCAGGCGAGCATGGCCTGGGGGTCATCATGGATCTGGTCATCAATCACACGTCCAAGGATTCGCTGCTGGCCGAGCAACATCCAGAATGGTTCATGCACGAAGCCGACGGCTCCCTGCGTTCGCCGCGCGCCGTCGACCCTGACGACCCGGGCAAGGTCACCATCTGGGGCGATCTGGCCGAGATCGATTACCACCGACCCGCCCACCGGGCAGGCTTGGTAAGTTATTTCGGCCAACTGATCGGGCACTTTCTCGATTGCGGCATTCGCGGCTTCCGTTGCGATGCCGCTTACCTGGTGCCGGCCGGGGTATGGTCGCAACTGATCTCCTTCGCGCGCTTCAAGCGCAATGACGCCACCTTCTTCGCCGAAACCCTGGGCTGCCGTCTGGACCAGATCGCAGCCCTGCATTCAGCCGGCTTCGACTATCTGTTCAACAGCGCCAAGTGGTGGGATTTCCGTTCGCCCTGGCTGCTCGAGCAATACAACTCGTTTCGTAATATCGCCCCCTCGGTCGCCTTCCCGGAAAGTCACGACACCGAGCGCGTGGCAGCGGATCTGGAACGGGAGGGGCTGCACGATCCAGTATTGATCGAGCGCGCCTACCGCATGCGCTACATGTTTACCGCCGTGTTTTCGACCGGCGTGATGATGCCGGTCGGTTTCGAATACGGCTTTCGCGGTCGACTCGACGTTGTGCATACCCGCCCGGAGCACTGGGAAACGCCGCTGTTCGACATCAGCGGCTACATTGCCGAAGTTAACCGCATGCGCGCTGGCATACCGATCCTCAATGAGGAAGGGCCGCAAAACCAGATCGACGGCGGCGACCCAGCCGTGGTCTGCCTGCTACGCCGCGCACATGCGGGGCCAGCATGGGTTCTCTCGGTGTTCAATACCGATCTGCATCATGGTCGCGATGCCCGCATTGTCGCGATAGATGACGCCGCATTCGCGGCGCGCGAAGTGACTCCCGGCAGCGATGGCACGGGCATCGCGGCAGGCGAGAGTTTTCGATTGGCGCCCGGTGCGGCGCGCATTTTTGTCAATTATTGAATAGTAATAGGGAGATTCCCATGGCCACGACCAAGTCAGGTGAAGCCGGTTACAAAACGCCGCATCACAAGGCGGAGACAGTGGGGAAAGCCTTGACGGCCGGCCTCAGGAGCCGCCCCGTGGTCATTCTGAACGTATCTCCGGAAGTGGACGGCGGGCGCTTCGCCATCAAGCGCGAGGTCGGCGATGAACTCGTCGTGTCGGCTGATGTGTTCAAGGAAGGCCATGACAAGCTCACGGTCATGTTGATGGTGCGCCAGCGCAACGAAAAGAACTGGCGCGAAGTGCCCATGACCTGCATCAATCACGGCCTCGACCGTTGGCAGGGATGCGTCGTGCTGACCGAGAATACTGGCTACGTCTATACCGTCGAGGCATGGAGCGACGTTTTCGAAAGCTGGCGCGACGAGGTGCACAAGAAGCTGGCGGCCGGCGTGGATGTCTCGCTCGAACTGATCGAGGGCTGCGGCCTGGTCGAGGACGCAGCAGGGCGCGCCACAGGCGAAGATAAACGCTACTTTAAGAAGACGCAGGAACGCTTCGCCACGGCCGACTATAAGGAGCGTTGCACGCTGCTGCAAGCGACGCAGTTGAGCGAAACCATGGCGCGCTGGCCGGATCGGGGTACCGCCAGCCGCTACGATCTCGAACTGGAAGTCTTCGTTGACCGTGTTGGCGCGCGTTATGCCAGCTGGTACGAAATGTTCCACCGCTCCCAAGGCAAGGTGCCGGGACGGCATGCCACCCTGAAGGATTGCGAATGTCGGCTGCCGGAGATTCGCGACCTCGGCTTTGATGTCATCTATTTCGTCCCCGTGCATCCGATCGGCAAGAAGCATCGCAAGGGGCCAGACAACACCCTGAACGCCGGCCCTAACGATCCGGGCAGCCCTTATGCCATCGGTTCCGATGAGGGCGGACATACCGCATTGCACAAGGATCTGGGCACCATTGACGATTTTCGGCACTTTGTCGCCGCAGCGGCTGATCATGGCATGGAAGTAGCGCTCGATTTCGCCATCCAGTGTGCGCCGGATCACCCGTGGATCCAGCAGCATCCCGACTGGTTCAAGTTTCGCCCGGACGGCACGATCAAATATGCCGAGAACCCGCCGAAGAAATATCAGGACATCGTTAACGTCGATTTCTATACCGGCGACCAGGAGGGCCTGTGGCACGAGATATTGCACTCCGTGCTGTTCTGGGTCGAACTTGGGGTGAAAATTTTCCGTGTCGACAATCCGCACACCAAACCAGTGCCATTCTGGGAATGGCTGATCCGCGAAATCAGGCGCGACCACCCCGATGTGATCTTCCTGGCCGAGGCTTTTACCCGCCCGCCGATGATGCGCATTCTGGCCAAGGTGGGCTTCAGTCAGTCCTACACCTATTTCACATGGCGCAACTTCAAACATGAAATCACCGAGTACCTGACCGAATTGACGCAATCGCCGGTCGCCGAGTACATGCGCCCCAACTTTTTCCCGTCGACCCCAGATATCCTGCCGGAATACCTGCAAGGCAGCGGCCGCCCGGGCTTCGCCACCCGTTTCGTGCTGGCCGCCACGCTTTCCAGCGTGTATGGCATCTACAACGGTTACGAGCTATGCGAAGCCGCTGCCGTGCCTGGCAAGGAGGAATATCTTCATTCCGAGAAGTACGAATACAAGGTCTGGGACTGGGATCGGCCGGGCAACATCAAGGAGCTGATCGCCAAGGTCAACCGCATCCGGCGCGAGAACCCGGCCATGCAGGAGTTGACCAACCTGCGCTTCTACAACGCCAGCAATGACAATATCTTGTTCTACGGCAAGGTATCGGCGGATCGCGCCAACATCATTCTCATTGCCGTCAATTTGGATCCATTCGATGCCCATGGCACCGACATCGAGATTCCCCTGCATGATCTGGGATTGACCGAACAAGACAACTTCGTGGTCGAGGATCTGCTCAGCGGCGCCAAGCACCTATGGAGTGGTACGCGGCATCACTTACAAATTGGTCCCGATAACGATCAGGCAATGATCCTGCGCGTGAAGCCGTGGCATCACGTGGATTTCGAAAATCCGAGCTTCTGAAGGGCTGCTGATGCCAGGAGCCAATCAGGCAGCGTTGCAGTCTGACCAGACAGGATCTTCCTGACGCGGCGGCAGGCCGAATAGCACCGCACCCGAACCATAAGGATGCACGAAAATGCGAAAACGATTGATTACCCCCATCCGACAAGACCAACGCCACCTGGATCGCGACTGGCTGGACCTGGAACATCTGGCCGAGGTGGAAATTACCTCGGAGGATGCGCTGCACCCCATCGAGTCTGCATTGCTGCCGGGAACCGGAGTCGGATGGCGCGCCGCTGGGCCGGGAAAGCAATGTATCCGGCTGCTTTTTTCCAATCCGCAGCGAATCCGTTGCATACGCCTGAATTTCGTCGAGTCATCGGTCCGGCGCACTCAGGAGTATGTCTTGCGCTGGTCTGCCGATGGCGGACAATCTTTCCGGGAAATCGTGCGGCAGCAATGGAACTTCGACCCTGCTGGCGCGACCGCCGAAACGGAAGACCATAAGGTCGATCTTCCCGGAGTCACCACGCTCGAACTCGACATCGTTCCGGAAATTGGCGGTGGTGATGCACTTGCATCACTGGCGCGGTTGCAAATCGCCTGACCCGGCGACCGTCGTCGCGCCCGGGGTCGCTTGCTTGAGGTCGGGATCGTGCGACGAGACGGGACAAATCGCCAGCAGCGATCGTGCGCGACGACGGCCCGTCTCGCGCAGATATCTGATGCGCAATGCCGCGCGCGGCGATGAATTGGGCCAGCTACACGCTGACCGTCGGCGTCACCGCCCAGGCGCTGCCGGCCACGCCGCCGGCTGAAATTCGCCCTGAATCCGGCGTCGACCGCGACAGGCCGCGTCGACCCGGTCAGCCGGCCTCGGCGGCGCGCCGGCCTCTTTCGGGATCGACGCCGGCCAGGATAAGGAGTCCGGCGACGAAGAACGCGCCGGTGGCGAGCATGGCCATGCGATGGTCGCCGCCCGAAACCCAGCTTACGGCGCCGTAGGTCAACGGACCGAAAATCGACGACAGCTTCACCGAGACGCCCCACAGGCCGAAGAATTCGGCCCGCCGCGCCTCCGGGCTCAGGTAGCCGACCAGCGCGCGGCCGGCCGACTGGCTGGCACCCATGCACAGGCCGGCGAGGTTCGCGGCGAGCCAGAACATCCCCGGGCCGTCGGCCCGCCAGGCGACCAGCGTGGTCAGCAGCCAGCACGCCAGCGTGAAGGCGACGCTGCGGACGTGGCCGATGCGGTCCTGGAACTGGCCGAAGGCGAAGGCGCCGATGCTGGCGGTGACATTGACCACCAGCAGCATCAGCAGGGTCTGCTGCGTCCCGAAGCCCATCGCCTGCTGGGCGTAGATCGCGGCGATCGAGATCACCGTCTGCACGCCGGCCTGGTAGAGCAGGATGCAGACGAGGAAGCGCGCGAGGTCGCGATAGCGGCTGGCCTGCCGCACCGTCTCGCGGAAGCGGGCGAAGGTCTGCGCGTA
>DAOMFF010000027.1:10011-11600 GCA_035429665.1 Azonexus sp. | reverse complement strand
CCGACATTGAAGCGGGCGGCATTCATCATGATGAACATGTATTCGAGGCCGCGGTTCTCTGCGCCGACTAGCGTGCCGATGGCCCCGCCGTGGTCGCCGAAGGCCAGCACCGCTGTCGGGCTGCCATGGATACCGAGCTTGTGCTCGATGGAAACACAGTAGACATCATTGCGTTCGCCCGGCTTGCCATCCGCCTTGAGCATGAACTTGGGCACGACGAACAGCGAGATGCCCTTGACGCCTTCCGGCGCATCGGGAGTGCGCGCCAGCACGAGATGGATGATGTTTTCCGTCAGGTCGTGCTCGCCGTAGGTGATGAAAATCTTCTGCCCGAAAATCCTGTAGGTACCGTCGCCGACCGGCTCGGCGCGACTGCGCACCGCCGCCAGATCGGAACCCGCGGACGGTTCGGTCAGGTTCATCGTGCCAGCCCATTCACCGGAGACGAGGTTCGGCAGGTACACCGCCTTCTGTTCGTCGCTGCCGGCGATCATCAGCGCCTCGATGGCTCCCTGGGTCAGCATCGGACACAGCGAGAAGGCATGGTTGGATGCCTTCCACATCTCGCTGACCGCTGTCGCCAGCAATCGGGGCAATCCCTGCCCGCCGAACTCCGGGTCGCAACCGAGCGCGTTCCAGCCGTTGTCCACGAACTGGCGATAAGCTTCCTTGAACCCCGGCGGGGTGGTAACCACGGTATCTTTCCACCGGGCACCGTCCTGGTCGCCCGGATAATTAAGGGGTGAAAGAACGCCGCTGGAAAACTTCGCCGCTTCTTCGAGAATCGCATCCACCACATCCGGGGTCGCTTCCTCGCAACCCGGCAGGGACACGACCTGATCAAGACCGGCGAGATCCTGCATGACGAACCGGATGTCTTTCAATGGGGCCAGATATTCACTCATGATTCAGTTACCTCGCTTTCAATCTTTTTTGACACTTCCTTCAACTCGACCAAGAACAGGATGTCGCTGATGACCGGCAAAGAGAAGCCCAGGCGCGTCCCGCCCCGGTTGTCGCGCAACAGTTGGTTCATGTATTCGATGACGCTGCCGTCATTCCAGCGCATGAGAACCTGTTCTGTGATCGCTGGCATGCCCTCGATGCCTTCGATTTTGCCACCGGCAAGCGGGTTGCCTGTGGCCGCCGGCTCGGTATCGAGGATTACGTCAACCGGTCCCTCATTCTCGGGCTCGACTGCCTGCTCCCACCGCTGCACCTCGACGTTGAAATTCTTGTTGAGGTCGCGGGCAACCTTCTCGAATTCCTTGCGCATTCCCGCCATTCGGTAGACCTCCATGAGCCGGATCCACGGCTTGAGCGCTTCCTGCGGATTGCTGTCGATATACTCCTGGAGCGCTTGGGCCGCACCCTTCACGCGCCCGAAGGAAAGCATGATTTCAGCCAGTTCCATGACCGGGTTGGCCTCGAAATGCTCGTCGACCGTGGCCGCCGAGACCGACACGATCGAGTCCAACTGGGACGGCGCTCCGGCAGCCGGCGCAGCGGCCGAATGCGCGCCGGCACCGACATCGAGCTTCATCGGCATCCCCATGGCAACAGGGTTCACCGGCAGGTCGACGCCACCC
>DAOMFF010000027.1:0-9911 GCA_035429665.1 Azonexus sp. | reverse complement strand
GAGCTTCATCGGCATCCCCATGGCAACAGGGTTCACCGGCAGGTCGACGCCACCCGGCTCCTCGCGCTCATCCTTGCGTTGCGGGTCAACCTCGACATCCGCGATTCCATTGCTGGCCATACCCGCATCGGCGCGCCCCCGGGAATTCCGCCAGAACAGCCAGCCGACAACCGCCAGAAGCGCACCAACCAGTGCGCCGAAAAGGGTGTTGCTCGAGCCGCCCGCGCCAACTTCGGCAGGCGCTGTCCTGACAGCCGCCTCCGGTGCGGGAACCGGCTGCGCCGGCTTGACCTCAGGCTGGGGCGATTGCCCGGCCGCTGGTGTGGCCGCCGCCTGTTCGAGTTTCTGCGTCAGTTCAGCCGCGCGCTGCTGCAATTCGCCAACTGTGGCCTCCATGCTCTTGATCTTGTCATCTGACGGCGCCATGCCGGCCGGAGCGATCGGAACCTTCGCTGGCTCGGCAGGCTGACCGGTTACTGGGGCAGGCGCCGATGACGGACGGGCAACCGCTGGCTGCGGAGCGACCGCAGTGCGAGCCGCTCCCGCCTCCCTCCGCGGCGCCGGGGTCGCCGCCGCCACCCTGACCGGAGGCGAACGATCCGCGGCGCGGCCCATCGGCGGTGAAGCAAAAACAACGTACTCCCGGACGACATCATGCCCGCAGGAAACGTACACCACCACCGCAAGCACCGGGTCGGCAATCGGCACACTTGAACGAATTTCAAGGACCGGTGGATAGCCCTTGCGAACCGCGAACGTCGCCTGCTTCAACCAGGGAAGATCATCGTCGCCGGCGGGATTTTTGAGCCGGAAGCAACTGGAATCCAGCGAACCCGCCCCAGCACCCAGAATATCGACCTCGAAGCGCGGCTTGTCGCCCAGTGCCACCTTCCCTCTGAGTTCCCCGAGGCCGATGGCAGCCGCCTCCCCCGACAGCGCAATCAACGCGGCAATCAGGGAAGAACGAAATATGGATTGTTTCACCGTTTCAGACCCCAATGACATGAATTTTTTTCGAATTGTAGTACCTATTTGTTGGCGAGATAAATGGAATCATCAAAAGTCACAACCCAACCCGGGCGATAGATGACGAAGAGGGTCATCAACATGCCGCTGAGCCAGGCTTCCGAAAACCCGAGAAGGATAAGAAATGGAAGATATTCGCTGGCCAGATAGTCCCATTCGTAAGCGCCGGCCATGGCCAGCAGGCAAGCCGCGGCGACACCCACGCCAAAGACCGTCAGGAACGACCCGAGGAAACCATTGATGAAGACATAGATGAAAAAGTGCCGTGGCAGGAAGCCCAGGACCAGCCGATGGACCGCCTGACTGATCATTACCCCGATACCCGCCATCAGGAGTGCGTTGACTGCAAAGGCGAAGTACCCGGCTTCCCCATTAAGGGTGATGCCAAGAACGACCAGCGACAGGCCGACGAACGCAAGCTGGGGACCGAAGCTGAGGGTGAAGACCGTGGCCCCCAGGACATGCAGCGACAGGCCAGGCTTGACCCCCGCCTTGAGACTCCACAGGAGCGTCAGCAGCACGATCATGCCCAGCCACACGTTCAGTTGCTCGGACTCCCTGAGCAAGGCCCATGGTGCCCTCAACAGACTGCGGGCGAAGAGTGGCAGCCAGACAGCCCAAGCCGCCCAGTACCAACCCTCTCCCAACAGTATATCCGACAGATTCACACGGCTATTCTAGCCGACGGCTGCCTCGAGTTGCGGAACCACTTCGAACAGGTCGCCAACGAGACCGTAATCCGCCACCTGGAAGATCGGCGCATCGGGATCCTTGTTGATGGCGACGATGACCTTCGAGTCCTTCATCCCGGCCAGGTGCTGAATCGCCCCCGAGATGCCGACCGCGATGTAAAGCTGGGGCGCGACAATCTTGCCGGTCTGGCCGATCTGGTAATCATTCGGCACAAAACCCGCGTCGACCGCGGCACGACTGGCGCCGAGGGCAGCACCCATCTTGTCGGCAAGCGGTTCGAGCAGCTTTTGATAATTCTCACCACTACCCATGCCACGCCCACCCGCAACGATGATTTTGGCGGCGCCGAGTTCCGGACGTTCGGACTTGGTCAGTTCGCGGCCGGTCAGCGTTGTCTGCTTGGTATCGGCCGTGGCGGCGATGTTTTCGACCTGCGCCGAGCCACCGCCGGCGACCGCATCGAAGGCCGTGGCGCGCACGGTGATCACCTTGACCGGGTCGGCGCTCCTGACCGTGGCCAGCGCGCTGCCAGCGTATATCGGGCGGATGAAGGTGTCGGCGGATTCGATGCCGCTGATTTCGGATATCTGGCCGACATCGAGTAGCGCGGCGATACGTGGCAGGACGTTCTTGCCGAAGGGGCTCGCCGGGGCGAGGATGTGGGTGTAGCCCGCTGCATAGGCAATGACCAGCGCGGCAAGGTTCTCGGCGGTCTGGGATGCATAGTGGGGCGCATCGGCCACCTTGACTCTGGCGACACCTTGCAGGCCTGCAGCTTCCTGGGCGGCGCCGTTGCAGTTGGTGCCGGCGACAAGAACGTGGATCTCGCCACCGATCCTGCCGGCAGCGGCGACCGTGTTGAGTGTGGCAGCCTTGAGGCTCTGGTGGTCATGTTCGGCGATAACGAGAATGGTCATTTAGATCACCTTGGCTTCGTTCTTGAGTTTATTGACAAGTTCGGCGACGTCGGCAACCTTGATGCCGGCCGAACGCTTGGGCGGTTCGCTAACCTTGAGGACCGCCAGGCGGGGGGCAACATCGACGCCGAGTTCGGCTGGCTTGACGGTGTCAAGCCGCTTCTTCTTGGCCTTCATGATGTTCGGCAGCGTCGCATAGCGCGGCTCGTTCAGACGGAGGTCGGACGTAACCACGGCCGGCAGCGAGATCTCGAGGGTTTCGAGACCACCGTCAATTTCGCGCGTGACGGTGGCCTTCCCCTCGGCGATGACGACCTTGGAGGCAAAGGTGGCTTGCGGCCAGCCTGCCAGCGCCGCCAGCATCTGTCCGGTCTGGCTGGCGTCGTCATCGATGGCCTGCTTGCCACAAATGACGAGTTGCGGCTGCTCCCTGTCGCAGAGGGCTTTCAACAACTTGGCGACGGCAATCGGTTCCAGTTCGACGTCGGTTTCGACGAGGATACCGCGGTCGGCACCGATCGCCATGGCGGTGCGCAGGGTTTCCTGGCAGGCGGCAAGCCCGCAGGAAACGGCGATGACCTCGGTGGCGACGCCTGCTTCCTTGAGCCGGACCGCCTCTTCAACGGCGATTTCGTCAAAGGGATTCATGCTCATCTTGACGTTGGCCAGATCCACACCCGCGCCGTCCGCCTTCACGCGAATCTTTACGTTGTAGTCCACTACCCGTTTCACGGGGACGAGAATCTTCACAAAGCTCTCCTTTCCGGTCAGTTGATCTTGTCAGTGCCTTTTTACTACAGATTGCCACCTGTTTGACAGAGTCCGCATCATTGCGCACAATGACCATACCGTTTCGTATGGAGTGCATACGGTACCGTATGGAAACTCATTCTGTCAACCCCCGGACCCGACCGACCCGCCGCAAGCTGGCGAGTGCGCGAGTTCAGCTTGACCGCGGAAACTGGATCGAAAGCGCCATCGAAGTACTGGCCCGCGATGGCCTCGGCGGTCTTCGCATCGAAGTCCTTGCCAAGCGTTGTGGCGTCACCAAGGGCAGCTTCTATTGGCATTTCAAGGACCGTCAGGATCTGCTCACGGCCATGCTCGAATACTGGAAGGAAGGCCGCATTCGCGACATCGAAAAGACTACGTCGGTGACGCCGGGCCGGGAGCGCGAACAGCTTCACTTTGCCATCGAGGTCTATGGCGCCAGTCGCAATCGCAAGGGGATGGCGATTGAACTCGCGGTTCGCGACTGGGCCCGCCATGACCCGCAAGCGGCGACATTCGTCGAAGCGGTCGATCTCTATCGACTTGACTGCACCCGCAAGCTGTTCGTCGCCGCCGGCTTGACGGATGCCGAGGCCAAGAGCCGCAGCCTGCTGCTCTATGCCTGCGTCTTCGGGCTGTCACTGATGCACTACAAGCATTTTGACGACCATCTTGAAGACCTGAAACAGCGGATCGCCGAACGCATCGTCTCAGCTTGAACAGGCAGCGCGCTTGCCCTCGCTCCAGGCTGCCTCTTCCCAGGCCACAAGCTCATTCCCCAGTTGATCGACTGCCGCGGTCAGGGCAGCAACCCCGCCACGCGAATCAGCGCTTGGCGCCTGCTTCTCGATCCTGAACTCGTGGATCGTCAGGAGTGCCCGTGTCGAATCGAGGAGTTGCGCCCTGCCCTGCAGGTGGCCACGACTCGTTTCGGGATCATTGAAGATCTGGGCGAAGACGTCGACGTCGATACGCAGCACGCAACGCGTCCTGCCCTGCCCCGATGGCCGCATCCCGAGCTGCTGCATCAGTCGTTGCTGAATGAGCTGTGCCGGCGGGCCAGCCCAGCGTGCCCGCGTGTAATCCCGCAGGCGCGCCGGCTCGTCATAGGCGAGACGGTACTCGATGCCCATCGAGTCCATCCAAAGGGGTGCCCGTACCTCAAGCGCCAGTTCGCGGCGCTTGGGCACGGCCGCTGTGCGAACCTCGGACGGACCAAGATCATAGATGGCCAGCGCACTATCCCCTCCCCTCTTGCCAGCTGAATAACAGGCCGCAACAAGCAGGCAGCAGGAGACTATCAGCAGGCGGCGCATGTCAGCGGCCCCCGCTAGATGAGAACCCCGGCTCTCCGGGTCCCGGCGCGGCAGCCGGCACCCCGAAGACGAGCCCTTGGGGCGAGTCCTCGAGCAGGCGCAGGACACGGCTCAACTGTCTGGAGGTCAGCGAGAAATCCGCCGCCAGTTCGTTGAGCCGCGGCATTAGCGCCGACGTCCCGCCGGCGGAGGCGTCACCAATCGCCACGTCAAGCTTGTCGGCGGTCGCCTGCATCCTGCCAACGAGTTGTCGGGTATCGGCGAGCAAGGGGCCGACCTCGCCGGCAGCCCTGGAGATGCTCCTGATATTCTCGTCATCGAGCAGCTTGCGCACCTGAACCAAGATCGCATTCATATTTTCAATCGCCGGCTTCATGCTGGCCGAAGTCGCTTCCAGATTGGCCAAGGTTGCGGCAAAGCGGCGGCGGTTTTCCTCGTTGAGCAACGCACTGACCGCTGCCATGAGTTCCTGCGCCTGGCGCAGTGCCGCCGGGCCGCTCTCGCTCATTTCATCGAGCAACGAGGGCACCATGACGATGCGCGGAAGTTTGCCATCCCTGGCGACGAGGGGTTCGTCGTTCTTGCCGCTGTCCAGCAGCAGCACGTGCGCTATCCCGGTGACACCCTGCGAGGCCAGTTTGGCGATCGTGCCCTTGGTCAGGGGGATGTTGTCGGCGATTGAAATCCTGATAAGGATATCGCTCGGGTTGTCGCTGTCGAGCCGGATATCCATGACCTTGCCGACGCGGATCCCGCGGTAGCGTACCTGCGCCTCGGGATTGAGGCCGCCGATGCTGAACTTGGTGACAACCACGTACTCACGCAGGTTGTCCTGGGTGCCGCGCAGCCAGATCAGGGCGGTGATCGCTGCCGCGCCCAGGAGAAGCGCAAACAGACCGGCGAGAAAGGCGTGCGACTTGTTTTCCATTGACGAATCCTACAACAACCCTGACTTGTCGCCATCCCTGAAACCGGCGAGAAACGGATGATCTCCGGCCATGACGTCCGCCGCGAGGCCAAACTGCACAATATGCTGTTCGGCGAGCACGGCGATATGTGTCGCCAGTCCGGCAAGTGTTTCCGGGTCGTGCGTCACCATGATGACCGTCAGTCCAAGTTCCCCCTGCAATTGTCCAAGGAGCCTGACAAAGCTCCGGCTCCGGTCGGGATCGAGACCGGCCGTCGGCTCGTCGAGCAGCAACAATTCCGGCTCGAGCGCCAGGGCGCGCGCCAGCGCGACACGTTTGACCATGCCGCCGGAGAGTTCCGCGGGCATCAGATTGCCGTGTTCCACCTCCAGTTCGACCATCGCCAGCTTGAGGTTGACCAGACGGCGAATCCAGTCTTCATCGAGGCGCTTCAGTTCGCGCAACGGGAAGGCGATGTTTTCGAATGCCGGCAGCGCCGAGAACAGCGCACCCGCCTGAAACAGCATGCCCAGCCGCCGCAGCAGGGCAGACTGCGCAACCGCGTCGGCGGTGCCGAGATCCTCTCCAAACAGGCGAACCGAACCGGCAGCCGGCTGGATCAGGCCGAGAATCTGGCGCAGCAGCGTCGTCTTGCCACTGCCCGACCCGCCGACGAGACCGACGACCTGGCCACGCTCGACCCGCAGGTCGAGATTGCGATGCACGACACGATCGCCGATGCGCGTGCCCAGGCCGCGCATCTCGACGACAGCCGGGTTCGCCGCGCCGGTCATAACTGGGGAATTCCCATATTCCGGGTGTTGATCGCAAACACGGCGTCGGCGAGGATTACCAGCGTGATCGCCGTGACTACCGATGTCGTCGTGTTGGCCGACAGACTCTCGGTATTGGGCTTGACGCGCAAGCCGAAATGACAGGCAACCCAGGCGATGATGAAACCGAAAACGATCCCTTTGGTCAGGCCGATGACGAGATTGGCGACCGGAACCGCACGCTGCAGGTTCTGGACAAAATACGTCGGCGAGATATCCAGCTGCAACATTGCGGAAAGCATGCCGCCGATCAGGGCGATCGCCGAAGCCCACAGCACAAGCAATGGCATCACCACGGTCAACGCCAGCAACTTGGGCAAAACCACGCGAATACTGCGCGAGATGCCCATCGCGGTCAACGCGTCGATTTCCTCGGTGACCCGCATCACACCAATCTGCGCAGTCATCGCCGAGCCAGAGCGGCCGGCGACAAGGACTGCCACCAGTACCGGCCCAAGTTCGCGAATGATCGAGATGCCGAGGATATTGACGATGAACAGGTCGGCGCCAACGCTGCGCAACTGGAGCGCCGACAGATAACTGAGCGTCACCCCGATCAGGAATCCGACCAGACCGGTGACAGGCAGGGCAAGCGCGCCGGCCTTGTAGATATTTGCTGCGGTTTCTTTCCACGGCATCTCGGAAGGGTGGCGGGCAAGATGGCAGAGATCGAGGAGCATCTGCCCGAACAGGGTCACCAGCCCGATGGCATGGTCGATCGAACCGAGCACCAGATCGCCGATACGCTCGACCGGCCCCGGAGCCGTGACCGTCCCCGAGCTAGCTGCAATTGGGGCCGCCGCAACGCGTTCAACGGTGCGCCGGTGGGTTTCCGTGACGATCAGATCTGCCGGCCAGCACTCATTCCACGTCCGCCAGAGAAGCACCGCTGCCGCACTGTCCAGCCGGTCGACGTCCGAGAGATCCCACGACAAGCCCCCCAACCCGCCCGCAGTCAGTCGCGCCTGCAACTGGGGAAGTTCGGGAAGCAGCGCGGCTAGCGTCCATTCCCCACTCAGCACGACTTTCCCCGGCTCGATCTGCAGACGGGGCGGGTTGTTCATGCCTGCCACCTCATCGCCATCGACTTTACGGTGTAGTCGCGACCGATTTCCCTCCACACGGCCGCTTCTTCACTCAAGGCCGCCGCCGTCCATGGATTTTCCGCCAGCCATCCGGCCGGCAGATCGAGCCGGAAGCCACCGGATGTAGCCGCCACCCGCCATGTCGGCAGCGCGCGATCGTCGCGTGTCCGGTGCAGCAGAACCGCAAGCCGCAGACTGAAGATCAGTCTCCAGGCACTGTCGACCGCAGGCAGGGCCCGCAGCTTGTCAAGTGTTCCGCGATGGGCGAGGACCAGCATCGCCAGGCGCGCTTGATCCCTCTTGGAAAAACCCGGCATGTCCGCGTACGTCAGGATATAGGCGCCATGCTTGTGATAGGCACTGTGCGCCACTGAAATGCCGATTTCATGGAGATGCGCCGCCCACGACAGAAACTGTACGTCCGCCATGCCGGGCGCCCCCTCGGCAAGCTCCGTCAACGCCGACAGGGCAGTGGCTTCGACCCGCTCGCTCTGGTTGACCTCGACCTGATAACGGCGGCGGAACTGGGCCACCGTCGAATCGCGCATGTCTTGGTGATGATAGCGGCCGAGGAGGTCGTAGAGGACGCCCAGGCGCAGGGCGCCGTCGGCATACGACATCGTCTCGATCCCCAGTTCCTCGAAAACCGCCGACATGATGGCGATTCCACCCGCCATGACCGGCATGCGGTCCGCCTTGATGCCCTGCAGATCGAGCGCCTCGGCCGAGCCGGCCTCGACCAGCAGGGCGCACAACAGGTCGAGCCCCTCGCGAGTAATGCCGAACCGGCCGCCCGGGTTCAACTGGTTCAGCTCCAGCACATCGGCAATCGCCCGCGCCGATCCGGAGGAACCGACCGCCTCCTTCCATCCCAGGCCCTTGTAATCACGGGCGATCAACTCGATTTCCTTGGCCGCAGCAACCTGCGCGCCACGCAAACGCTTCCGGTCGACCTTGCCATCCGGGAAGAAGCGCAGCGTGTAGCTGACGCAGCCCATGTACAGCGATTCCATTAGTCGCGGTCGATGCCGCCTGCCGATGATGAACTCGGTCGATCCGCCACCGATGTCGACGACCAGTCGCCGGTGCGCCGCCGCCGGGAGCGAGTGCGAGGCGCCAAGGTAAATCAGGCGCGCCTCTTCGCGACCGGCGATGATCTCGATGGGAAAGCCCAGCGCCTCCTCGGCCAGCGGCAGGAACTCCGCCGCGTTCTTTGCCACGCGCAGGGTATTGGTCGCCACCGCTCGTACCGCGCCCTGATCCAGTCCGCGCAGGCGCTCGCCAAAACAGCGCAGGGCCTCGAGGGCGCGCTCCTGCGACGCGAGATCAAGACGCTTGTCCGCCATCAGTCCGGACGCCAGACGCACCGGTTCCTTGAGAGAATCCAGCGGATAAATCTGATCGTCGACCACCCTGCCGACCTGCAGGCGGAAGCTGTTGGAGCCCATATCGACAGCCGCCACGGTTTCGTAAATCATTCGCTCGCAATCATGGAAATCTCTATCTGACGGGCATTCTAACACCCGCCTCCAAGTCTCATTCCGGCGGCACGGGCACAAAAAACCCGCCAGCTTGCCCTGGCGGGTGCGGACAGGAAGCTGAGGGCTTTGTCAGCTTGCCAGCAGGTTCCTGATCTGCTCGATGGTGGAGGCATCGTCGATGGTCGGCAGATCACCGACATCGCGGCCTTCGGCCAGCGCCTGCAGCGAACGGCGCAGCATCTTGCCAGAGCGCGTCTTCGGCAATCCGGTGACAAAGTACACGCGGCCCGGACGGGCGATCGCACCAAGGCTGCCATCGACGGTCGCCATGACTTCCTTCTCCAGCGCCTTGGCCAGTTCGGGGGTCGCCACCCGGGAAGCGTCCTTGACGACGGCGAAGGCCATCGGCATCTGGCCCTTGAGCTTGTCGTCGACGCCGACTACGGCAACTTCCGCGATCGCCGAATGGATCTGGATCGCTTCCTCGATTTCACGGGTGCCCAGGCGGTGGCCGGCAACGTTGATGACGTCGTCGGTGCGGCCGAGGATGGTGAAGTAGCCTTCGTCATCCTTGATCGCCCAGTCGAAGGAGGAATAAACCAGCGGCTCCTTGAACAGGGAGAAATAGGTGCTGACGAAACGGTCGTCCTGCCCCCAGACGGTGGTCAGGCAGCCCGGTGGCAGCGGCGGCACGACGGCGGCGATGCCCTTCTCGTTGGCCTCACACTCCGACCCGTCCTCGCGGAATATCCTGAGGTCGTAGCCATAGACCGGGAAGCTCGGCGAACCCAGCTTGATCCGCGTCTTCTCGACGCCCGGGAGCGCCGCCAGCATCGGCCAGCCGGTTTCGGTCTGCCAGTAGTTGTCGATGACCGGCTTCT
>DAOMFF010000026.1:0-11997 GCA_035429665.1 Azonexus sp. | reverse complement strand
GAAGCGCGAGGAGTCCGGGGTCAGCGCCTCGTCGATCAGGTGCAGGGTGCCGGCGCCGTCGATGCCGAATTCGAACTTGGTGTCGGCAATGATGATCCCGCGCGTCGCGGCGTAAGCGGACGCTTCCTCGTAGAGGCGGATGGCGGCGTCGCGGGCTTCGGCGCACAGTTCGGCGCCGTTCTTGCCGGTGCCGGCGAGGGCCTCGGCGAGGACGGTCTGGCAGTTGGCCTGGGCCTGCGCGAACGAGATGTTTTCATCATGGTCGCCGACCGCCGCCTTGGTTGCCGGCGTGAATATAGGCGCTGGCAGCCTGGCGGCCATCCTGAGACCGGACGGCAACGGGATGCCGCAGATGCCGCCGGTCGTCCGGTAATCGTTCCAGCCGCTGCCGATCACGTAGCCGCGCACGACTGCCTCGATCGGCAGCGGACGCAGGCGTTTGACGACGACGGAACGGCCGCGCACCTGCTCGCGCTCGTTCGCGGCGACGACCGATTCCGGGTCGATCCCCGTCAACTGGTTGGGCACGATGTGGCCGAGCTTGGCGAACCAGAAATCGGCGACGGCGGTGAGTACCTCGCCCTTGCGCGGAATCGGGTCGGGCAGGACGACGTCGAAGGCCGACAGGCGGTCGCTGGTGACAATCAGCAGTTTGTCGGCGTCGACCGCGTAAATGTCGCGGACCTTGCCCTTGGAGAGCAGCGGCAGGCTGGTGATGGACGACTGGAAGAGCGGTGCGGTCAAGGCGATGATCCCGAAAGCAAAATGCGGATTATAAATTACTAAACCGCGCTCCTTGCGAACGCGGCGATCTCGCCCGTGCGTGGCTCACTGGAGCAGGGTCAAATACTCCGGGCGCTTGGCCGCCATCACCTTGAAACTGCGCAGCAGATGCGCCAATTCAGGGTCGGTGAGGCCGTAGAGCTTGGCGACCAGCCGGTCGTTTTGCGCGCGCAGGCCATCCTGTGCCTTGGCGGTGAACGGCAGGTCGTTGCGGTCGACGGCAAAAAGCGGGGCAAATTCGGCGAAGTCGTCCCAACTGGCGGCCAGACTGAGCAGCAGCGCATTTTTGGCGAGTTGGGCATAGTCGGGGTTGCTGAGGATTTCCTCGTCGCTGGGTTGCGGCATGGGCAGGCGGTAAAGGTAAGTTTTACTGATGTGAATCTGGATCATGAAACGCGCCAGCCAGTCGACTGGCACGGCGTTAAACCAGGCCAAAGCAAACAATAAGCGCAGAGGGGAAACCGCCTGCACTTTCACTTGCCCATCTGAACCCAATAGATAGGATTTTGCCGCATCCGCAAAAAGCGTATGGCCACAGCTACAGTTCTTCGGCAACAAAGCAAAAATCAAACTGCGCTCGTCGGTATCGCGGGCAATCTCACGAAACCCCAGCCTTACAAATTCCCGGTCATAGCGAATGGCGGATTCGTGTTTGGCAGCTTCGCCTTTGGGCACGCCCAAATCTTGCGCCATCCGATGCAGTTCCTTGCTTTTCATACGCTCATCGAAGGCGCTGGCATCAACCCAATATTGCGGCACCTCGAACACATGGCTGTATTGCCAGATCATCTTGCCCTCAAACAGCGGCAGCAGGCCCGGTGCGCTTTTTTCAACGAACAGGTCCTTGTCGTCGGTCATGTGCAACTCGCGCCGGAAATCCAGCCACTCGGGCGCGAGCGCGGGAAAGGCACCGTAGCACTTTTGCAAAATCGGTAAATCGCTGCCGTCGCGCAGTTCCATCAGCGCCCATTGCTCCGGGGAAAGGGTTTTGAGGGTTTCCAGCGGATAGGGAATGTGGCGCGCCGTGTTGTTCAACTCGGCGGGGTCGAGTACATAAAAGGCGGTGTCGATCACCTTGCCTTGTTCGCCATCGGGCGCGCGGTTCACCACCTGCATCAACGCAAATTTATAACTGCGGTGAACATCCGGGAATACGCCCTTGTTGTTCTCGAAGCTGTAGAAAAACGGCATGTGGCAGTGCGTGAATAGGTGCTTGCGCAAGCCTGTGGAGCCTTCTTCAAACAGCAGCGCGCTGGGCAGCACGTAATTGAGGCTGCCGCCGGGGGCGAGCAGGCCGAGATTGCGTTCGACAAACAGGCGGAACAGGTTGCCGTCGCCCGCCCCTTTGTTGAGCGGAAAGGTGGCCTTGTCCTTGTAATACTCGTTGGCGACATCCATCCCACGCACGGTGGCCTGGTAGGCGGCGGCGATATGCTCGCTTTCCAGCAGCCTTTTCTGCACGGCGGCCTTCTCGATGTTTTTCAGGCTGCGATAGTTGCTGTGGTACTGCGGGAAGAAATCGGTGTCGGCAAACTTGGTTCTGTCCCACGGCGGGTTGCCGACAATGATGTCGAAGCCTTTCTTGTCGCCGGCAAAGGCTTCGGGGAAAGCGACTTCGTAATGGAAGAAGTGGTAGTTGCGGGCATAGCTTTCGATTTGCTTGAGCGCCGGGCTTTTGGTTTTGGTTTCGTCAAACAACTGGTTGAGCAAGTTCGGCGTTTTTTCCAGCGACTGCCGGGCTTTGCCGTCACCTTCTGCGGTCAATACGCGTCCAGTGCAAATAAAGCTCAAGGCGCGCGACAACAGATTGAGCTTCGGGGCAATGCTGTTTTTCCATAGCGCCTTGGATTGCTCGACCTCGGCAGCGGTGGTGTCACGCATGGCGTCCAGTTCTTGCATCACGCTACGCAATTCGTCAAAACGGTCGCCCAGGTTATCCACGAACATGTCGTGTTGCTGGCTTTCCTTGGCATTGAAATTGATGAAGTCCTGCACGCTGGCCCCCATCAGGGCGTTGCCGTGCTGGACGTGGTGTTCGATGAACGATAGCGGCGTGCCGAAGATGAAGCTGTCCATCCACAGCGAGAGGCGCGCCAGCTCGACGGCAAAGGGATTCAGGTCGACGCCGAAGATGCAGCGCTTGAGCAGGGCGCGCTTGAGAATCTGGGCGTCTTCCGGCACGTAGTCGAGATTGAGAAAGCGCAGTTGCCCGGCGATTTTGGCGCTTTCTTCCGTCACCAGTTGCTGCAGGGCGGCATCCCGGTCCAGTTGCGCCAGCGCCAGATCGGTCAAATAGCCGAGCGCCTCGACGAGAAAATGCCCGCTGCCGCAGGCGTTGTCGAGGATCTTGAGGTCCATGAAGGTTTTGCCATTGGCGATGGCGTGGTCTACGGCGGCTTTGACCAGCGGCTGCGACAAGGACGGCGGCGTGTAGTAGCTGGCCGTGGTCTTGCGGGAATTACTGGCGCTTTTGAGGTAGACCGCACCTTTCTTGATGCTGACTTCACGCAGGGCGCGGAAGCCTTTTTCCTTGCGCAGATTGGCCTGGTCGTAAGCGTCGAAATAGGCTTCGACGGCCTTGCCCTTGGTGGCGCTGCTTTCGTATTCGAGATAAACGGCGGTTTCGCTGGCGCGCTCGAAACGGAATTCCAGCAAGCCTTCGTAGATGCGCCCCAGGTGGGTGACGCTCATGTTCTTGAAGTCGCGCCGGGTGTCGAACAGGGTGGCGCCGCGGTCGGTTTTGTAGAGCAGTTTTTCGAGCAACTGGCGCAGGGTGGCGTTATCGAAAATTTTGGGCGTCAGCAGCAGGGGCGCGCGCGCCGAGTCAAACAGGCCGCCATTGAAGAGGGGAATGTCGATGTCCTCGGCGCCTTCGTCGAGCATTTCAAAGAGTTGCTTGAGGGCATGGATGCCGTCATGCAGCGTGTCGCGCGCCGAGGGTTGGCGTATTTCAGCAAAAATATGGCTCAGGCTGTAGCGTTTGTAGAACGGGTGCCGGCTCAACAGCGCGTGGTTCTTGTCCTCGAAGTAAACGACGAAAAGCAGGCGGAAGAGCAGCACCACACTGTTTTCATAGACGCTGGCAAGGCTGGCCTAGGGGTTGGCCCGATGGATGGCGCGACCCATGATTTCAAACAGCGAATCCTCCCCGGCGTAGCCGTAAATCACCGCCTTCAGGTTTTCTTCGACTTCCAGCGTGAAGTCGGCGGATGCCGCGATGGCCTGCTGGATGGCGCTGACTTGACCGGCCCCGGCGGGCTGGAGATAGGTGTCCCGGCCAAAGAAAAAGGCGAACAGGGCCAGGCCCTGGGCCTTTTCAGCGGCATCTTCGAGCGCCCACAGGCGTTCCAGGTCGAACTCGATGAAGGTCTTCCTGGCGGTGATCTTGTCGGTGTCGTACATCCGCCAGAGGCGGCCATTGGTCAAAAAGCCGAAACGCACGCGCAAGGTGCTGAGGTAGTCCTGCAACTGATGGTGGGGGTTCTTGTCGCGATCCGCCTTGCCGGTGTCGAGCACTTTGTCCCAGGCTTTGGATTCGCAAATGGCGCTGATGAGGGTGTGCTCCTTGTCGCCAATGAGCGCATTTTCCTGCTCGGGATGGAGCAGCAGGCACCAGTCTGGCTTGGCCTGTTTGCCCTGCACGGTGATGACTTCTTGCGGGACTTTGGTCCAGCCCAATTGCGCCAGCAGGGGGCCGATGAATTTTTCCTCGAGCTGCGGCTCGCTGCGGGCAGCCAGCACAGGGGTATCGAAATTTTCGTTTAGCCAGGCGGGCAAATCGTAACCTGGCGCCTTGCCGGCCAGCTCGCTCAACTTTTGGGCGATAAAGCCGTCGTCAAGCAAGGTATTGGTGAGCCAGTGCCGGGGGAAGAGGTCCAATCGTGTTCCTTCAGTGCTTTCGATGTGCCCGCTGCTCGGCGGACCTGCCATGCCCCGTGGGTGCGGGCTCAAGCGTCAATGTTAAGGCACTTGCCGGACGGCGGCTTCGCCCTCTTCGGCGGCGAGCTTCTTGCGCATGCGCCGGGTGCCCCAGGCGACGACGCCGGCGATGACCGGGATCGAGATCGCGGTGATGATGTCGGTGTTGAGGTGGTGCAGATCCTTGCTGCCCTTGGCGAGATACTGCACCAGTTGCGACCCGTAGTAGGTGAGGACGACGACCGAGAGGCCCTCGACGGTTTCCTGCAGGCGTAGTTGCAGCTTGGCGCGGCTGTTCATCTGGCCGAGTAGTTCCTGGTTCTGGCGCTCGAGTTCGATGTCGACGCGGGTACGCAGCAACTGGCTGTTGCGGGCGACGCGGGCGGAGAGTTCTTCCTGGCGGCGGCTGATCGCCGCGCAGGTGTTCATCGCCGGCAACAGACGGCGCTGCATGAATTCATGGAAGGTCGGCAGGCCGGAAATGCGGGACTCGCGCAGTTCCTCGATGCGCTGCATGACGAGCCCGTGATAGGCCCGCGATGCGCCGAAGCGGAAGGTCGTGCGCGCGATCGAGTTTTCGACTTCGGCGGCCAGCGCCGACAGGGCGGAAAGTGCCTTGCGTTCGTCCTCGGTCGTGCGCGCCTGGCCGATCTGGTCCATCAGCGCGGCGAGCTGCTTCTCGCTCCGGTACAACCAGCGGCTGACCTCCTTGGCCACCGGCAGGCCGAGCAGCGCCATCATGCGGTAGGTTTCGATCTCGACCAGGCGCTGCACGGTGCGCCCGGCCTGGCGCTGGGTCATCCTTTCATCGAGCACGAGAAAACGCGAGAAACCGTTGTCGAACTTGAAGTCGGTGAAGATCCAGGCCGCCGCGTCGGCTACCCTGGCGGCGACCATCGTCCGGCCGCTTGGGGTCAGGCTGGCCAGCACCGATTCCGGGCTGAATTCGCTGGTCGACCGCAACTCGACATGGGTTGCCACCATCAGCCGGCCGGGAATTCCGGCCAGCCAGTCCGGGTGCACCGCGGCGAACGCGGTTGCATCGGGATCGAGCGGCTCGCCGGCTTTGAGCGGGCGGAAGAAGGTGTAGCTGGAAAACTCGGTGTGCAGTTCCCAGCGCATGCGGAAGCTGGCGGTATCCAGCATCATGTGCGAATCGGAACTCTCGATCGCATTGCAGTTCTGCGCCCGGGTAAGCAGCGTCAGGTTTTCGCGGGCGGCCTCGGCGGCGGTCGCGCTGTGCTTGAATACCAGATGCGAGACGAGCGTCGCCCCGAGCAGGGGAACCGGCGGGCGGGCATGGAATTCGTTGTTGAGGCGCTGGCGGAGCGGGTGCTCTTCGAGGTCGGCAATCATCGGACGGGGGCTTATCCTGGGCAGGCGTGCGGTGACGGCGACGATGTCGTCGACGCGGCGGATTGTAGCTTATCGGTGCTCAGGCCGCCGTGTGCGCTGCCAGGTAGCGGCCGAACTCCCGCTCCAGGCCGGGGGCCGCCTCATCGAGCAGGAAATTGCGGAATTTCTGGCCCGCCGGCAGCAGGCGCTTGCCGTTCATGTGCACCACGTACCACGTGCGCTCGATCGGCGTGCCGATCACATCCAGCACGCTGACTTCACCTGTCTTCAGTTCGAGGGGAAGGGTATGCAGGGAGATCAGGCTGATGCCCATGCCGGCCATCACGGCCTGCTTGATCGTTTCGTTGCTGCCCATGCTGATGGTCCGGGGCGGCGTGAACAGGTGGTTCCTGAACATCTCCTCGGCCACCCGCCGCGAGCCTGAACCCTCCTCGCGGAGCAGAAAGGTCTCATGGCGCAACTCGTGCAGGTCGAAGCGCCTGGCGTCACGCAACGGGTGGTCGGCCGGGCCGATCAGGATATAGGGATGGCTCGCCATCGGCTCGGCGTGGGCGTCGATTTCAACCGGGGTGCGGCCCATCACGGCGAGGTCGATGGCGTTGTCCTGGAGTTTCTGGAGCAGCAATTCCCTGTTGCCGACCGCGAACTGCACTGCGACGCCCGGATGTCGCTGGGCAAACTGGGCGAGGAGCCGGGGCATGAAATACTTCGCGGTGCTGACCAGTCCCACCGACAACTGGCCAACCTCGGCGCCGAGCAGCGCCTGCAGGCTCGCCTCGGCATCCTTGATCTCGCCGAGAATGCGCAAGGCATGATGGACCAGCATCTGGCCAGCCTCGGTCAGCGCGACGCCGCGCCCCATCCGTTCGAACAAGGGCAGCCCGGCGTTGTCCTCCAGTTGCTTCAATTGCATCGACACCGCCGGCGGCGTCAGGTGAAGTTCCTCGGCGGCGCGGGCGTAGCTGAGATGCCGGGCGGCGACGGCAAAGATCTGCAACTGGCGCAGCGTCAGGGTGCGGACGAAGTTCATGGGGCTCTGAAGTGATTCCCGCGAGTATCAAGAGTTGTTTGACTATCAGGCACCGACAGTGTCGGCACACCCAGAATACAAGCTGCAATTCGCTCATCCAACGAATCCACGACGGGAACATCCGCAAATCTGGCTTCTACATCGCACAGAGCGAAAGGATTCTTGAGCAAATCGGCGCGCAGATCCCGCAGCAGTAATGGCCTCTTTCGCCCGCGGCGGTCGGCAAGCTTCGAAAACCAAAGCGGTCGTATCAAGTCCAGCCAGTTTTCCGCAACTGTTTCGAGATCAGGCCTTGTGCCATCGGAGATCGGCTCGGCTGCCTTGGCCAACGCATCCCAGCGTGCCGCCACTTCCAGGTCACCGCCCTTTTGAGCCTGTTTGCTGTATTGGTGCAAGACATCGCGCATTTGCTCGAGGGCTCGCTGTTTTTTGCGCGGCAGAAGCAGTGGTTCGGCTTGGCCTAATGCGCGGAGAAATTGTTCAAGCCAACTGCTCGCATTTGTATCCATGGGCATGTTCTCTACGCCCTCGCCCAGCGAGTCCCGTAAGCGGCCACATATTGTCTCCAGCCGGACTTGCGGCGCACTGGTCAGGTCATCAAACAAAACCCACTTCGGGGCGCCATGATTGACGCCAGCAACGGCAAAAAACGCCCATGGCTTGGCCGAGCGCACGACGCCAACCCGCGACAGGACTCGAACAGAAACCCCCAGATACTCCTGATAGATTGCGGCCGGGATGAGATTCCGTTCGCTGAACACCAGATCGCGTACCGGACTGAAGGCATCTTGAATCCCGTCCCACGGCTCGCTGGCCGCCGCCTCTGCTTCGCGAATCATCTCATCCGGGGTTAATGCTGACTCAGGCCGCACAGCCCCAAATTCTTCGGGAAGCGGCATGTTCGAACCAAGCAGGGTCTCCACCGTCTGGTAGCGCTGCACAAAACGCTCATCCGCACGAATGGCGAATTCAGGAGAATCGTTTGGCCACCACGCTTCTATGGAACTGTGGGGGCTATCCATCCGATCAACACGCCCCACGCGCTGCTCGGCAATCCGGACAACACTGGGCATATCAAGATGAACCACCGCCGATGCACCCTGAAGGTTCAGGCCCTCGGACATACTATCGGAACAAAGCGCAATTTCTCGGCTGGAAGACTCCCTGGCGAAATTTTGCATAACTCTTTTCTTGCCGGTCTGGTTGCCGCCGGTTGCCACAAAAACCGGCGCATTGACCTTCGCGCCAGCCAGTTCATTGTTGATCACTTCCAAGGTGATCAGGTGACTATCGAATGCGATGATGAGATCGTGCTGTTCTATGAGCATGCAGAGCATCTGAGCCTTGGTCTTCTCCCTTCCCGGGGACATTTTTCCAAGCAGCTTCAGCATTTCCGTGTATCGGGCAATTTCTTCCTCGCAAGCGGCTCGGTAGGCTGCCTGATCAACCAGCCAGACCGGTAGTTCGCAAGTCAGGTTGGTATCCAGTGGCGACCCTCCGAGACGCGCCATCAGTTTGCCAATCAGGTTCCCGGTTTCACCGCTCTTGATCCGGTCGTGAATTCCATAAACCCGCAAAGCCTCCGCCGTGCCCTTCAAATGCTCGTAAAGCGCGGCCCGCGATGATCTCAGGCGCGACATGACGTTGTAGATGGAGAGATGCTGGATGGCCGAGAGGCGGCCTCGCAAGTACATCTCATCACTCCAGCCTTCCTTGCGGAACTGCTCGGGAATTTCAATATATTCTTCAAGCAGCGCCAGACCTTTCAGCTTTTTGGCCAAGCCGCGAATCTGATCTGCCAGATCACGATCCCCGGCGGTCTCGTCCGTTTCATATACCTGTGACTTGTGTATCGGGTAGCGACATGGCTTTCCCTTGGCATCGACGTATTTGTCCGGAGCCCGATCAACCAGCGTGTTGAGCATTCCTTTGGTGCGGCGCAAAGTGAAACGCTGGATTTCTTTCCTGAGGGATGTCACCTCGTGAGGCGTCAAATTCTTCTCACTGGCGCCTTTTCGCTTTGCCAGACCCTCGAGGACTCTCAGTGTCTCGTCCTCCATATTGTCGGCACCGAGCATATCAACCAGGCTCAATAGATCCGTCGCTCCCCGGTTGATCGGCGTCGCCGTGAAAAGAACAACGCTGTCGGCCATGTTGGCGAGGATTTCCTGGGTTCGCTTCGAACCAAGATTAAGGAAATTGTGGGCTTCATCAATGGAAAGGATCTGGGCGCGGCGCACTGCTGCAACCGTTTCCTCATTGCCCTCGCTATCCTTACGGCTCAGTACGCCATGCGAACGAATCTGAAGAGGCAGGCCGCAGTTCGTTGCTTCCTTTTGCCAGGTGGGCTCGACCGCCGGGGGACAAACCAGCACAGATATGTCTCGCCTGGCCTTGTGCCGCGCCCTGCCCTTGCTCCACATCCGATCAACCAGCGCCCGAACCAGATGGGCACCCATGCGGGTTTTTCCTGAGCCTGTAGGATCCGCAACCAAGACACTGCCGATGTTTTCTATGACCCACAGTGCCTGGGCGATACCCAGTTGTTGCGATGGCCACAACCGCGTGTCTCCAAGCTCCAACTGGTGCTCGAGGTAGCGGGCCGCCCATTCACCCTCGAGCAACTCCGCACAAGCGCGCGCAAGTGCCTCCTGCCATGTGACGACTCTCAATAACTGATCAAGGAGCGCAAGGAGCTCCTGGGTATAGTCGGTGCCGATTTGCCAGTAGTTTTCAGCGATCTGACTGGCTTCGCGAAAACGCTTTTTGTCGTGCTCGCGATGGAATCGCGTGTTGCACTCCAACTGCCGATCCAGCCCGTTCGCTGTGAAATTGCTGGAACCCAAGGTGATCGCGTCAGCACCACAGTAGATCTTTGCGTGAAGCCGACGGGACTCACAATCCACAAACCGCGCCTCCAGGCGACCGGTCCGAATGAGATCCATGGCAGCAATGATCTTGGCGCTGAAAAACAGGGAAATGCCGCGCTCGAGCCAGTAATCCCGAATCTCGTCCGGAAACGCTCTCCCCCTGAATGTGAAGTTCTTGGTATTTGATTCGAAGGGCTCGTTTCCAAGCACGAGGCGAACCGAGGCACTGCCCTCTATCGCCACATCCGAAAGGAAGCCAATGATGCGATCGATGGATGCATAACCCGTCACGATCAAAGGCGACGGCGATCTTTTCAGATCATCCAAAACAATCCGGCCAACGCTCTCTCCTGGCCGATTGACTGGAAACCTTTCCGGGTCCGGCCAATGAGGAAGCACCCGTAACCTCGACTCGGCGTCACGGAAACCAATATTGTCAAACAGTCCTGCCTGTTCTGTCGTGTTCAATCCAACCTCACCCAGTCACCTGTTATACAGGTGGTAATGCAAGCCGTCCCTGCACCGACTTTGGCCGACTGCCCTGTGTTCGCAATGCCTTACAGAGCAGGCGTTATCGCTGAAACGTATGTCATGATACTCGGAGTAAGGCTCACCTATCGAGCCTGAATATCAGGCATCCTTATCGGCGAGTCAGGTTGAGGTAGACCATCGGCAGTTGCTCGGGCAGGCGTTCGATGCGGTCGAGCACGCGCCAGTTCCGGCCGAAGATGTCGCCGACGTAGGCATCGGCCTTCGGGTCGAGACTGAGGCAGAAAGTGGTGACGCCTGCGGTCGACAGCTCGGCGACGGCCTTTTTCGTGTCGGCGATCAGGTATTGCGGATCGCCGACGTCGATGTCGGCCGGTTCGCCGTCGGTCAGCACGAGCAGGATGCGCTTTTCGCTCTTGCGCGCCGCCAGCATGTGGCCAGCGTGGCGGATGGCGGCGCCCATGCGCGTCGACCAGCCGGCCTCGACAGCTGCCAGGCGTGCCTTGACCGGATCGTCCCAGCGTTCGGAAAAGCCCTTGATGTGGTGGTAGCGTACCTCGTGCCGGGTGTTGGAATGAAAGCCGGCGATGGCGCAGGCGTCGCCGAGCTGGTCGATCGCCCAGCCGAGCAGCGCGACCGCCTCGCGGGCCGTGTTGAGAATGGTCTGGCCGCTGCCGGGCAGGGTTTCGTTGAGCGATTGCGAGAGGTCGATCAGCAGCAGCACGCTGATGTCGCGGCCGTTGGTGCGGTGGCTGATGTTGATGCGCGGCTCGGGCAGGTGGCCGCTTTTCCAGTCGACCAGCGCGCGGACGGCGACGTCGAGATCGAGTTCGCTGCCTTCTTCCTGATAGCGGAGGCGCACGCGGTCCTGCGGCTTGAGCAGGTCGAGCAGGCGTTTCAGTCGGCGGGCGAGGATGGCGTGTTTTTCCAGCAGGCGGTCGATGTCGGGGGCGTGGCCGGCCGGGTGCAGGGCTTCATAGACGGCCGTCCACTCGGGGCGGTAGTTCTGGGTGGCGTTGTCCCATTCCGGGTAGTGGCGCGGCGGCAGGCCGACCGGCTCATCGCTGGCCTCGGCCGGTGGCGGCGCGAAACTTTCCTCCTCGTCGCCGGCTTCGATGAAGCGCCACAGGTGGCGGTTGTCGTCGCGGTAGTCGACTTCGGTATCGGTGAAATGGACGTTGGCGAACTGGTCGCTAGGCCGGCGGCTGCGCGTGACGTAGGCGAGCGCGAGATCGGCGATGCAGCGGGTCGAGGCGTCGCCGTCGGCCAGCAGGGTACGAAATTTCTTGGTGAATTCGTTGAGCAGTGGATCGCCGTAACGGTGCGCCGGATCGAGGCAGGCGCGTGACAGGCAGATCAGTCGGTGGCGCAGGCAGTTCTCCGTGGCCGGGTCGCAGGCTATCTTGGCTGGCTGCGGGTGCAGGGCGAGCAGGGTCGGGGCGAGGCCGGGAAAACGGCGCAGCAGCAGGGTGTCAATGCGGGCGTCTTCCAGCGTCTCGACGGCCAGCCGCTGCATCGGGCTCCAGTTGTCGGCGACCAGCGGCTGGCTCC
>DAOMFF010000025.1:0-12060 GCA_035429665.1 Azonexus sp. | reverse complement strand
GCATCGGCCAGCCGGTTTCGGTCTGCCAGTAGTTGTCGATGACCGGCTTCTGCAGTTCGTTCATGAACCACTCGTGGGTGGTCTCATCGAGCGGCTCGCCGGCCATGAAAATGTGCTTGAGCGAGGACAGGTCGTACTTGTGCATAAAGGCCGGATCCTGCTTCTTCAGAACACGGGCCGCGGTCGGCGCCGAGAACATGACGTTGACCTTGTATTTCTCGACGATCTGCCACCAGATACCGGCATCCGGACGCAGCGGCGTGCCTTCGTACATGACCGTGGCCATGCCGGCAATCAGCGGGCCGTAGATGATGTAGGAGTGGCCGACCACCCAGCCGATGTCCGAAGTCGAGAAATAGGTCTCGCCCTCGCCGCCGCAGTAAATGTGCTTCATCGACGAAGCCAGCGCCACCGCGTAGCCGCCCGTGTCGCGCTGTACGCCCTTGGGCTTGCCGGTCGTACCGGAGGTGTAGAGGATGTAGGATGGCTCGGACGATTCCATCCACTCGCACGGTACCTGCGCGTCCATGTGCTGGGCGCGCAGCGTGGCGTAGTCCACATCACGTCCCTCGACCTTGTTGAAACCTTTGTCAATGCCACGGTCGACCATCAGCACCTTTCCAGGCTTGTATTCAGCCAGGTCGATAGCTTCGTCCAGCAGTCCTTTGTAGGGTACCGGCTTGCCGCCGCGCATTCCGGCGTCGGAGGAAACGACGAGTACCGGCATGGCGTCGTCGATGCGGGTGGCCAGCGACCCGGACGCGAAACCGCCGAAGACGACCGAGTGGATGGCGCCAATCCGCGCCGAGGCCAGAATGGCAAAGGTTGCCTCTGCAATCATCGGCATGTAGATCAGGATCCGGTCGCCGCGTTTGACGCCGAGGCTCTTGTAGATCGCCGCCATGCGCTCGACTTCGCGCTGCAACTCGGCAAAGCTGTAGGTCTTCTCCTGGTCGGTCTCGGTCGAGATATAGATCAATGCCGGCGCGTCAGGACGCTTGGCCGCATGACGGTCAACCGCGTTGTAGCAAAGATTGGTCTTGCCGCCGACGAACCACTTGGCGAACGGCGGGCGCGAATAGTCGCAGACTTGGGTGAACGGTTCCTTCCAGTCGACTAGTTTGGCCTGCTCGGTCCAGAACGCGTCCCGATGTTCGATGGAATACTGGTGAAACTCCTTGTACGTCGTCATATGACTCCCTCCAGCTTGGTTACCCTGCACAAAAGAAAATTGCCGGATTGTTTTTCTAGCTTGTCCGGTCACGAAAGCGGCGTTCAATATCTGCCAGCGGCAGATTCAACCCCAAATCCTGATTCATCAAATGCAACAACGGCAACAACTCGACGCCTAGCTGACCGAGATGCGGGCGCACGACTTCGCTGCGACGCGCCGCGATCAGTTCCAGCGCTCTCTGCACCTTTATCTGACGGAGCGTCGCCGGCCCGCCATCGCCGGCAACGATACGGTTGCCGCCAGCCTGCATGCCCTGGCGCATCCGCCGATCCGCAAGTTCCAGCAGCGCCAGCGCCGAATCAGCGTTATCGAGCGGCACGCTGGCGATGCCAATGCTCACGGTCAGGGAAACCGGCTGCCCTTGAACCGGCACATGAGCAACCTCGACGGCTTCCCGAACGCGCTCGGCAAAGGCGGTGAACAGCAGCGGCGAAGTTCCGGGGGCAACGATGGCGAACTGACCGGGTCCGAAATGCCCCAGCGAATCCTCGGTTCGCACCTTGCTTGCGAGCATCTTAGCGAAGCGCGCACCCACGCGTTCGGCCAGGTCCGGCCCGAGGCGCTCGCGCACCCGCTCAAAGGCATCGAAGCCGAGAACCATGATACAAAGGTCGACTCCTGAGCGCACTGAATGCGACAGCGCCTGCGAAGCCTGGTGCTCCAGGTACTTGCGCGAAAAAAGGCCGCTTGACGGATCCTGAACCATGCTCTCGCGTCCAACTTCCAGATTCTCGCGGGCAGCCGAAAGGGCAAGCAGATTGTTCAGGCGGGTCAGGATCTCGGCGCTACCGGCACCCTTGGTCACGAAGTCTGAAGCGCCCAGCACCCGCACCCGCTCACGCTCCTCTTCGGTTTCCTCGCCCGAAACGACGATAAAGGGCATCTCCTGCAGGCGGTGCTGCTTGGATGCCCTCACCCTTTGCAGCAGCCCGGCGCCATCGAGCTTGGGCATCTGCAAGTCGGAGATCACCGCCCGGATCGAATGGTCGAGCAACAGTTGCTGCCAGGCCGCCTCGCCGTCGCCCTCCTCGCGAACGTCGAACGTTCCCTTGAGGTTTCGCGCAAGTGCCATCCGCACCAGTCGTGAATCATCGACAACCAGAATACGGACCGGATCCGTCATCTCACTCTCCGCCTATCTCCACGACAACCCGCCCCTTGGCACGGCCGGCAATGTATTCATTGAAAGTGGCCGGCAGATCGGCAAATCCGACCCTGCGCGACATCCTGGAAAGATGCGGGGGTCGCATGTCACTGGCCAGGCGCTGCCATACCCCGCTCCGATAGGGTTCCCGAATATACCCCGAATCGATACCCAGCAGCGACACCCCGCGCAGGATAAACGGTGCGACCGTTGTGTTCAGACTCATGCTCGCCGCCAGGCCGATGCTTGCGATCGTGCCACCCTGCGCCATCGTACTTGCAATCCACGCCAGGACATCGCCGCCCAGGTTGTCGACCGCACCAGCCCAGCGCGCCTTGTCAAGGGGACGGATTTTCGCCAGATCGAGACTGCCGCGCAGCATCACCTCGGCAGCACCCAGGCCGCGCAGGTAATCCGCCTCGCTCTCCTTGCCAGTGAGCGCCACGACGTGATAGCCGCGTTCGGCCAGGATGTCGACCGCCAGACTGCCGACGCCGCCGGTCGCGCCGGTCACGATGACCGGGCCGTTTCCCGGCGCCAACCGGTTCTCCTCCATCCGCACGACGGCCAGCGCCGCCGTGAAGCCCGCCGTTCCCAGCGCCATGGCGTCAAACAGCGACAGCCCCGCCGGGAGCGGAACGACCCAGTCGCCGGGAACCCGGGCAATCTCGGAATAACCCCCATGATGAGCTACGCCGATGTCGAAACTGGTCGCGATCACCGGATCGCCCACCGCGAAGCGCGGGTCGGCGCTCTCGATGACGGTACCCGAGAGATCGATACCGCCAACGCACGGAAAGCGTCGGATGATTTTGCCGGCACCGGTCGCGGCCAGAGCATCCTTGTAGTTCACGCTCGAATAGGCGACGCCAATGGTCACGGTGCCCGGGTCAAGGCGCGTATCGTCTAGCGTCGCAAAGGCGCTGGAAACTTTGCCGTCAACTTCATCGATCAGCAGTGCCTTGAAGGATTGCATGGCGTTCCTCGCTCTTGGGAAGGCAAATTGTATTCATAATTATGAACAATGAACATAGTTCTGCACCCCCCGATTCCTCGCGCCCCGATTATCTTCGTTTGACAAACTCTCTTTACAGCCAGTGGCATTTCAAATATATTCGGAAGTTATGCGTAAATTCCTCTACTCCCTTTTTGTGGCCGTGAGCTTCGCGTCCGCCGTCGTCACGGCTTCAGCGACCGAGGCAGTCCGCAAGGCCGACGAACCGCAATCCTTCTTCGAACGCTATACCAACGCGGCCCAGGACGTCATCCTGCAGGGCCTGAAACTGGTCGGCGTCCGCTATCGTTTCGGTGGCAATGACGAAGACAGTGGCTTGGACTGCAGCGGATTCGTCCGCCTCGTGTTCAAGGACAGCCTGGGCGCACAATTGCCGCGCACCGCAGCTGAAATGAGTCAGGTCGGCCAGCGCGTAGATACCAGCCAGCTCAAGCCGGGCGATCTGGTGTTCTTCAATACCATGCGCCGTACCTTCTCGCACGTCGGCATCTATCTCGGTGACAATCATTTCCTGCACGCTCCGCGTACCGGCGCCGAAGTTCGCGTCGAGAACATGGAAGACAGTTACTGGATCAAACGCTACAACGGCGCCCGACGGATCATCGACGGAAATTGAGCATCCGATGCGGCAGTCCTGCCGCATTTTTTTGCCCCCGTTTCAATAACAATTCGCATTTACATCCCAGGCGAAGCACCTTAAGATATTAATCGTTCTCATTCAACCGATGGGGTTTGCAGCATGAAGTCGATTGTCCGCCTGATCGCCACCGCTTTCGCCACTCTGGCGTTTTCGGTCCAGGCCGAGGAAAAGGCGCTCAACCTCTACTCGGCCCGCCACTATCAGACCGACGAGGCCCTCTATGCAAATTTCACGAAACAGACGGGTATCAGGATCAACCGCATCGAAGGCAAGGAAGACGAGCTGCTTGAGCGCATCAAGAACGAAGGCAGCAACAGCCCGGCCGACGTCTTTCTGACCGTCGACGCCGCGCGCCTGGCCAAGGCACACGAACTGGGCCTCTTCGCGCCGGTTACCTCGAAGATCCTGGATTCGCGGATTCCGGCCAACCTGCGGACCGACGACTGGTTCGCCTTCTCGAAGCGCGCGCGGGTCATCGTGTACAACAAGGCCGGGGTCAAGGTGGAGGAAATCCAGACCTATGACGACCTCGCCAACCCGCGGCTCAAAAGCAAGCTGTGCTCGCGCTCGGGCTCCCATCCCTACAACCTGTCGCTGATGGCTTCGGTCATCGCCCACGAAGGCGAAGCCAGGGCCGAAGCCTGGGCGCAAGGCATGGTGGCCAATTTCGCGCGCGCCCCGAAAGGCGGCGACACCGACCAGATCAAGGCCGTCGCCGCCGGGGAATGCGGTGTCGCATTGTCCAATACCTACTACGTCGCCCGCCTGTTGCGGTCGACCAAGCCGGAGGAGCAAAAACTGATGGAGAAGGTCGGCGTCGTCTGGCCCAACCAGGCCACCACCGGCACCCATATCAACATTTCCGGCGGCGGCATGCTGAAGACCGCACCGCACAAGGAGGCCGCCATCAAGTTCCTCGAATACCTCGCTTCCGACGACGCCCAGCGCTATTTCGCCGACGGCAACAACGAGTGGCCGGTCGTCGACAGCGTCAAGGTGAACAATCCGGCGCTCGAGGCCCTGGGCAGGTTCAAGGCCGATCCTTTGCCGATCGCCAAACTGGCGATGTACCAGATCAAGGCGCAGATGATCTTCGACCGCGCCGGCTTCAAGTAAGCGCGTTTGGCCAGCGACACCCCGCCGCGGCGGGGTGTTTTCATTGGCGCGCCCGGGAAACCTGCCGCGATAGCGCGATCAGCGGCAACAGGCCGACCACGACGATGGCCAGCGATGCGGTCGATGCCTCGGCGAGGCGTTCGTCGGAAGCCAGCGTGTAGGTCTGGGTGGCCAGCGTGTCGAAATTGAAGGGACGCATCACCAGCGTCGCCGGCAATTCCTTCATGACATCGACGAAGACCAGCAGGCCGGCGGTGAACAGGCTGCCGCGCAGCATCGGCGCATGCACGCGGCGCAACGTTTCGCCCTGCCCCAGCCCCAGGCAGCGCGCCGCGTCGTCCATGTTCGGCGTGATCTTGGCCAGGCTCGACTCGACGGTATGCAGCGCCACCGCCAGGAAGCGCACGAGGTAGGCATAAACCAGCGCCGCGATGCCGCCGGTCACCAGCAACCCAGGGTTGCTGCCGAACCATTGCTCCCACTGGCCGGCCAGCCAGGTATCGAGGCGGGTCACCGGAATCAGCACGCCGACCGCGATGACGGCGCCGGGCACCGCATAGCCGAGCCCGACCAGCCGGTTTAGGCCGGTCGCCAGCGCGCCTTTAGACAGGCGCGCGCCGTAGGCCATCAGCAGCGCCAGCAAGACGCCGACACAAGCGGTGATGCCGGCCAGCAAGAAACTGTTGCGCGACAGCAGCAGGAAGCGCTCGCCGAACTGGGCATCGCCCTCGGTCAGCGCCATCTTGAGCAGCAGCATGGCCGGCAGCACGAACCCGAGCAGCAACGGCATGACGCAGGCGACGACGGCCAGCGCGGCGCCAATCCCGCCAAGACGGGCGCCGGCCAACGGCCGATTGCGGCCGGTGGTATTGTGGTAGCGGGCACGGCCGCGCGAGACGCGTTCGACCATAAGCAGAAAGAGGACGAAGGACAGCAGCATGGCCGCCAGTTGCGCCGCCGCCACCCGGTCGCCGAGCGAGAACCAGGCGCGGTAGATGCCGGTCGTGAAGGTGTTGACCGCGAAATAGGCGACGGTGCCGTAATCGGCCAGCGTTTCCATCAGCGCCAGCGCGATGCCGGCGGCGATGGCCGGCCGCGCCAGCGGCAGCGACACGGCGAAGAAGGCGCGCCACGGCCCCATGCCGAGGGTGCGCGCCGCCTCCAGCATGCCGCTCGCCCGCTCCAGGAAGGCCGCGCGCGCCAGCAGATAGACATAGGGGTAGAGAACGCAGACGAACATCAGGATGGCCCCCGGCAGGGTCCGGATGTCGGGAAACCAGTAGTCGCCGTGCTGCCAGCCGAAGGTCTCGCGCAGGGCCGTCTGCAGCGGACCGACGAATTGCAGGAAATCGGTATAGACATAGGCCATGACATAGGCCGGCACGGCCAGCGGCAGCACCAGCGCCCACTCGAAGACGCAGCGTCCGGGAAAATCGTGCATCGCCGTCAGCCAGGCTGTCGTCACGCCGACGACGGCGACCCCGAGCCCGACGCCCAGGCACAGTAGCAGCGAATTGAGGATGTATTCCGGCAGCACCGTCTGCGCCAGATGCGACCACGTCGCGCTGGTCCCGCCGACAAAGATGTTGAGGCCGACGCTGGCCACCGGTAGCGCCGCCAGCACGGCGACGATCAAGGCAACGGCAAGGAGCGGGGAGTGTCTGACGGCATGCATGACAGTGAATGCGAATTATAATCGACCACCATGTTGCAACTTGAACTGAATGGCGTCGTCCAGCGCTACGGCCGGCACACCGTCGTCGATGGCGTCGGCTTCCGGTTGGCGAGCGGCCGGATTGCCTGCCTGCTCGGCCCCTCGGGCTGCGGCAAGACGACACTGCTGCGCTGCATCGCCGGTTTCGAGGAAATCGCCGCCGGCGAGATCCGCCTGCACGGCGACATCGTCAGTCAGGCTGGCCACCGCCTGCCACCGGAAAAGCGACGGATCGGCATGGTCTTCCAGGACTATGCGCTGTTCCCGCACCTCAGTGTTGAGGAAAATGTCGCTTTCGGGCTGGCCCGCCAGCCGCAGCAGGATGCCCACCTGCGGGTCCGCCAGCTGCTCGCCACGGTCGGCCTCGCCGGCCAAGGCGACAAGTTCCCGCATGAACTCTCCGGCGGCCAGCAGCAACGCGTCGCCCTCGCCCGCGCCCTGGCCCCGCGCCCCGAACTGATCCTGCTCGACGAGCCTTTTTCCAATCTCGATGTCGGGCTGCGCGAGCGGCTGTCGCTCGAGGTCAGGGAAATCCTCAAGCGCGAGGGGTCGACCGCGATCCTCGTCACCCACGACCAGAACGAGGCTTTTGCCATGGCCGACGAGATCGGCATCATGTTCGAAGGCAAAATCCAGCAATGGGATGTGCCGTACAACCTCTACCACCGTCCGGCCAACCGCTTCGTCGCCGACTTCATCGGCCAGGGTGTCCTGCTTCCCGGCGTCGTTTCCGCCGGCACCAATGTCGAGATGGAACTCGGCCAGCTGGTTTCCGACATGCCGGTCGAGTGCAGCGAAACCTGTACCGGTTGCCACGACGGCTGCGAGGTCGATGTGTTGCTGCGACCGGACGACGTCGTGCACGACGACCGCAGCCCGCTGCAGGCGGAAGTGCTGCACAAGGCCTTCCGCGGCGCCGAAATCCTCTACACCCTGCGCCTGGCCAGCGGCGCCAGGGTCCTGTCGCTGGTGCCGTCGCACCACAACCACGCGCTCGGCGAACGGATCGGCATCCGCCTCGACGCCGACCACGTGATCGCCTTCAAGAGGGCGGCACACTGAGCCGTTCGATCATTCCCTTTCTCGGACCGCTCGACGCCTTTCCACCGGTCGCGATGGCGCGCGCCGACATGGGCGGCCTGCTGGCGGTCGGTGCCGATCTCTCGCCCGCGCGCATCCTCAATGCCTATCGGCACGGGATCTTTCCCTGGGGCACGGTCGAGCGCCAGCCGCTGTGGTACAGCCCCGATCCGCGCATGGTCCTCTTTCCCGGGGAATTCCGCCTCACCCGCTCGCTGCGCAAGACCTTGCGCGCCCGGCAATACGAAGTCCGTTTCGACAGCGACTTTGCCGCTGTCATCGACGCCTGCGCCGCCACGCCAAGACCCGGTCAGGATGGCACCTGGATTTCCCGGGACATGATGGACGCCTACCTACGCCTGCATGAACTCGGCTGGGCGCATTCGGTCGAAGTTTACGTAGAAGGCAATCTGACTGGCGGCCTGTATGGCTTGGGAATCGGTCGCATGTTCTATGGCGAGTCGATGTTTTCCCGGCGCAGCAACGCTTCGAAGATTGCCTTCGCCCATCTCGTCCGTTACCTTCTCGCCCACGACTTCGCCATGGTCGACTGCCAGATGCGCACCGAACACCTCGCCTCGCTGGGCGGACGCGAGATACCGCGCGACGACTTCCTTGCCCGGCTGCAACAACTGATCCGGCCGGAACAGCGGCGTGGCCGCTGGACTGCTGACGATCTCGATGTAAACTGGTAAGCATGGCTCTGCCCGACGATTCCGGATTGCCCTTTTCGCTGTTGCAGTTTTATGCGACATCGCCTTATCCGTGCAGCTACCTTCCCGGACGCGAGGCGCGCTCGCAGGTCGCGACACCGACCCACCTGATCGACACCGAGGTCTACAGCGCGCTGGTCCGCCGCGGCTTCCGGCGCAGCGGCGCCTTCACCTACCGCCCGCACTGCGACGACTGCAACGCCTGCATTCCGGTGCGCCTGCCGGTGGCCGAACTGAAGCACAACCGCGCCCAGCGCCGCGCGCTGAAAGACCACTCCGGACTGATCGCCCGCGAGATGTCGCTGGCGTTTCGCGAAGAACATTACGCGCTGTATGCCCGTTACCAGAACGCGCGCCACGCCGGCGGCGGCATGGACGAGGACAGCCACGAGCAATACGCCCACTTCCTGCTGCAAAGCCGCGTCGACACGCGCCTGATCGAGTTCTCCCTTGGCGACACCGTGTGCATGGTCAGTATCGTCGACGTGCTCGAGGATGGACTGTCGTCGGTTTATACCTTCTTCGACCCGGATGTTGCCGGCGCCAGCTTCGGCACCTACAACATCCTGTGGCAGGCGCAACAATGCCGCGCCCTCAATCTGCCCTATCTCTATCTCGGCTACTGGATCGCCAACAGCCGCAAGATGGTCTACAAATCCCGTTTCCGTCCCATCGAAGGCCTCCTCGACGGCCACTGGCAAACCCTCGACCTTTCCGATTGCGCGCCATGAAATCAATCCTGTTCCCACTGCTCTCCGTCTTCGCGTTCGGCCTCGCCCACGCCGGCAACGAACGCATCACCTACAAATGCGACGACGGTAGCGGATTCCAGGCCGAATTCATGGCTGGCGGTGATGGACGACCGCAAGCCACCGTGATCATGGGCATCATGAAAATCGTGCTGCCGCAGGTGCCGGCCGCCTCCGGCACCCTCTATCGGGCCGACGGCATTTCGCTGCATACCAAGGGCGACGATGCACTCTTCGATGATGGCAAGAACCCCCTGCGCCGTTGTACCAGCGGCGAACTGCCAACCTCGGCGCGCGTCGCCCAGCCGCCGGGCGCACCGAGCAGCTTCGTCGACATCACTGGAAGTGTCGCCTACCTCGCCCGCAGCGCGCTGCCGCCCGATGCCGTGCTGATCATCCGTGTCCAGGACACGTCGCGCGCCGACGCGCCGGCCCTGACACTGGCCGAACAGCGCATCGGCCTCGCCGGCAACCCGCCGCCCATTCCCTTCAGGCTCACGGTCGACCGCGACCTGATCGGCAAGAACGCCCAGATCACCGTCACCGCCCGCATCGAACGCAAAGGCAAGCTGCTGTTCATCAACGATTCCATCCACCGCGCCCTGATCGACGGCAAGCCAAGGCATGTCGACATGCAGTTGAAGGAGACAGGCGGCCCGCAGCCGCGCTGACCCGGATCGCTTGCGCTGGATCAAGGCCTGACGCCGCGCGCCGTGCGACAGTGCAAGCCCCCGAAAACAAGGCTCAGACCGTGCTCTCCCCCACCCATCCCCTCTGGCTGGTCGGCTTCCGGCCCTTCTTCGCCCTCGCCTGCCTTGCTGGACTGAGCCTGCCGGTCGCCTGGATCCTGATCTTCAAGGGCGTCCTGCCCACCCCTTCGCCGCACTTCTCTCCCGTCCAGTGGCATGCCCACGAAATGTTCTTCGGCTTCGGCTGGGCGGTGCTCGGCGGTTTCCTGCTGACGGCGAGCAAGAACTGGGTCGGCGTGCGCGGCTATCACGGCGGCACGCTGATGTTTCTCGCCGCGGCCTGGATTTTCGAACGCATCGGCATGAGCTTCGGCGCCGGCTGGCCGGCGCCGCTGTTCCTGTTCAGCAACAACCTGTTCCTGTGCAGCATCGTCGTCCTGCTCCTCGCCACGCTGATCCGCCATCGCGGCACGGACAGCTACCGCCGCGACAACATCTTCTTCCTGATCATCCTGCCCCTCTTCTGGATCGCCAAGACGCTGCTCCTGCAGCCCGAGCACTTCCATCTCGGCTGGAGCATGACCCTCGGCCTGTTCCGCGTTGCCTTTCTGGTCATGTTCGAAAGGACGCTGAGCCAGTTCATGCGCTCGGCCTTCGCGGTCGAAATCCTGCGCCAGCCGGCGCTCGACACGGCGATCAAGGTGCTTGCCGCGCTGCTCGTCTTCGGCGCGCTGCTTCCCGCCCCGCTGCTGGCCGGCCTTGAACTGCTGCTGGCATTCCTGCTTCTCGGTCGCCTCGCCTTCTGGCATCCGTTCAAGGCCCTCACCCGGCTCGAAATCGGCATCATGTTCCTTGGCTATCTGGCCATCGTCGCGCAGTTGCTGATCGATGCCCTGCCACCGCCGGGCAAGCTTGGCTGGGTCGGCACCGTGTCGGTTCACGCCTTCACCTTCGGCGCCATGGGCCTGGTCATTCCGGCGATGATGATCCGCATCGCCAACGGCCATACCGGGCGCAAGGTGATTTTCGGCAGGTTCGAGAAGGCCGTCCTGTGGATCATGATCGCCGCTTTGTTCCTGCGCCTGGTCGGCCCCCAGTTCGCGCCCGAAGCCTACCTGCGCTGGCTCGATCTCGCCGCCACCTGCTGGTTCGTCGCCTTCGGCCTGCTCGCCTGGCGCTTCATCCCGCAACTCGCACAGGCGCGCATAGATGGTCGTGAACACTGAGCGGTGGTGGCTGGCGGCCATGATCGCCGCCGCCCCGGCGATACCGACGCACGCCGCCAGCGTCGCCTGCCATGTCACCTACGGCGGCGAAACGCAGACCATCAGCGCCGCGCCGACGACACAGCCACTGGCCGTCGCCCCGATCCCGATTGGCTCCTACTTCCTGTTCCGCATCGTCTTCCGCCAGGAGCCGGCCGACCTCGCGACCATCAAGCTCACCACCTATGCCGACCGCGACGAAGGCCCGACCATCATCCACCAGGCCACCTACGCCTATCCGCCGGCGCCTGCCGTGGTCCACGGCTTCACCGGACTCAATTTCGTCTATGAACCGGTACGCGACGGCGAACTGCGCTACTGGTGCGAAATGAAAGACGCGCCATGAATATGGCCTCTTTTTTTCGGTCGACCGCAACCGTCGCCTCGTTCTGCCTGTTCGCCGGCTTGGCGCGCGGCGAGCCGGTCACGCTGATCTTTGCCGGCGACCTCATGCTCGCCGACGGCCCCGGCCAGACCATCGCCGCCGGCGGCGACCCGCTCGCCCCCTTCGCCGGCACTCTGGCGCAGGCTGACTACCGTATCGGCAACCTCGAATGCCCGGTCGCCGGCGGCGGCCAGCCGCACGCCAGCAAGATCGTCACCTTCCGCGCCGACCCGCGCGTCGTCTCCGCACTGCACGGCCGCTTCGACGCCGTCTCGCTGGCCAACAACCACTCCGGCGACTACGGCCACGCCGCCTT
>DAOMFF010000024.1:10886-12446 GCA_035429665.1 Azonexus sp. | reverse complement strand
CGCCGGTCTTTTCCAGTTGCGACATGAAGTCGCGCAGATCGTGGTATTTCATCGGGTACGGAGCGAGAAATGGCTGGCTACGCAGGCCGAGGTCGAGTTGAGCGGGAAAGCTAGCGCACGTTCACGGCCGGCGGTCCCGGCGGCCGCGGCCAACTCGCTGACCGCCTGGTGGCCATTGATGCCGATGCCATGCATGGTCGGCGGCGTGGGCGGGCTTGGGCGAGCATCGAAGGGCTTGCTCTCGGCCACCTCCCGAATCTTGCGACGGCAGGAGTGCAAGGCGCAGGCATCGCCGGCAGGACCGGAATCAACGCGAGGGATCATGAGCACAACTGACATGTAACCATCCTCATTTCTCTTGTGGCCAGAGGGCAAACTACAATAGCAGCTTTCGCCCTTCCACTCTAAGCTCGTGCGCACAACCCTTGTCTGTACAAACTCATTTCACCATTCTCGAATCAGGTGTCGGACCAGAAGGAATCCGCAAAAGATTCGGTGCCGATTCAAATACTTCCCTTTGCCCTCGCGTTTCCTCAAAATCAATCCGAAGGGGTAATAATCAGTCCATCGTTTTCTAGCGCGCATTGCCGTCAGATACGGATATATGCTGTCAGCAAGGGCTGGCACGCGGGGTTGGTCGTACCTTCCGAACGCGTGAATTGCGCCGTTCCCGAACTAGAGGCCCGATTTGTCGGCGCGACACACTACGAAATCGGCTGGGGAGACCAAGGTTTCTATCAAGCGAAGAAAGCTACGCTACGCTTGGCTTTTCAGGCGCTGTTCGCATCGAGGGGTTCCGTGATGCATGTCGTACCGATTCGACCCCCACTCCCTGACTTTCTTCAAGACCGCGAGGTCGCCGAGACATGTCTGACCGCTTCGGAGTACGCTTCGCTGGTGCGGCTCATCTCGGAGAGCTTCGCGCGGAACGCCAACGGACAGATCATTCCACGAGAGCGTGGCGCCTGCGGAGACAGTCAGTTTTTTCAGGGAAGGGGTGCCTACAACGTGCTCTACACCTGCAACCGGTGGACCGCTACAGCGCTGAGATCTGCCGGCCTCGATCTCTGGCCAAGGATCACGCTGACTTCGGGCAGCGTCATGAGAGCGGTTCGCAAGTATGCGAAATCCTGCAGCAAAATAGCCACACGCGAGGTGGCCGACGATCCGCTTCAAATGCGAAAGCCCTGAGAAAACATGGAGCCATCTCTGGCGGAATTGCCATGATTGCCTGTCATATCGCCAAGCCGCTGACTGACCTCCGGATTGAGTGCGGCCGGCCCCCGCCGCGGGAAAGAAGGCCGGGATCGCCACCCTCGCTGCCACACGAAGTCTCGCGCTCCGAAAACCTTGCGCGCACGCCAGAGGCAAATTGCCCGCGCGCGCATTGCTTGGGGTGAAGAAAAGCCAAATGCGCGACCTCTACCTCAGCCTGCTCTCCCGCCTGCTGGTTCACTGTTATTACCACCGGGCACGACTCCTTAACCCGGAGAATCGCCCTGCCGCCGGTCCCATTCTCTATGTCGGGCTGCATCGCAACGGCGCGGTTGACGGCTGTGT
>DAOMFF010000024.1:0-10786 GCA_035429665.1 Azonexus sp. | reverse complement strand
CCGGTCCCATTCTCTATGTCGGGCTGCATCGCAACGGCGCGGTTGACGGCTGTGTCTACAAGTCGCTTCTGCCGGAGGCGGTATTCATGATTTCGGTGCAGTTGCGGCGCAGCCTGATCGGACGGATGATCTTCGACGGCATCGAAGTCGTTCGCGACAAGGACCGCGGCCATGACAAGGGCGCCGAGAACGACATCGCCATTGAACGCTGCATTGAACACCTGCGCCGTGGCGGCGCGCTCTTCGTAATGCCGGAGGGCACCAGCGATCTCGGCCATCGGCATTTGCCGTTCAAGACGGGGGCAGCCCGAATCGTTGAGACAGCGCTTGAGGCCGGCCTGCGCCCGACCGTGGTGCCGGTCGGCATCCATTACGAACGCGCCTGGGCCTGGCAAAGCGACGTCGAGGTCGTCCTCGGCCCGCCGTTGCCGCTCGACCTACCCCCGGGAAGCAGCGCGCCTGCTGCGGTCGACCTGCTGCATCGGCGTATTTCCGCCGGCCTCGAAACCCTGGCCGTCGGCGCCCCCGATGCCGAGAGCTTCGCCCGCCGCGAACGCACCGCCCTTGTCGCCACCCTCGGCAGCGGACGCTCCTATTTCGCCGCCCTGAAAGCTCTGGAAGCCGGCGTGTCGGAAGCCGAGACGGCGCTGGCCGAATTCGAGAAGATCACCGCGGGCCGGCCGTTGTTCCAGTACCAGGGCGTGCCCTTGCTGCCCGCCCGCCACGCCTGGGCCGATGCCGCTCATGCCCTGGTTCTGGCACCGCTGGTTGCCGCCGCCGGCCTGCTCAACCTGCCGCCGCTGCTCATCGCCTGGGGCGCCGGCCGGCGTTTCGCCGACGCCCGCAACACCGTTGCCCTATGGCGTCTGCTTGCCGGTTTTCCGGCTTTCTTGGCGTGGACCGCCGGGCTTTTGGCGCTGGCAATCATGACTGGAGCATGGCCGCTCGCGCTGATCTATGTCGCCCTCTCCTGGCTTGGACTGCGCAGCCTTCGCCGGCTGAAGAAGCTCGCGGTCAGCCTCGGCAACCTTTGGCGCGCCCCGGACCTGCGGCCGCGCCTGCTCGCTCTGCACCGGCGGATCGATGCGGCGTTGAGCGCACGAGGACCCTGAATGCCCGCCGTCCTCACCCACGAATGGCTGTTCGGCGCCTACCTGCTGTTCATGACCGTTGGCCTGCTGGCGAACAGCGGCCTGATCGACGCCAACACCCTGAGCTATCTGGCCGGGCTGCTCGTTGCCGGCGGGCTGATTGCCCTCACCGCTCGCCGGGATACGCCGACAACGTGGCGCATCCGGCTGCTTTTCTACCCACTGGCGATGAACGTCTATTTCCAGCTGATGCGCCGCGCAGTGCCCGCCGTTCACCCCGCCATGATGGATACCGCGCTGCGCCGGATCGACCAGTGGCTGCTGCCCGACACCCCGGCGCTGCTGCTGGAACCGCTGGTCACGCCCTGGGCGACCGAAGCATTCAGCTTCTTCTACATCCTGTTCTTCCCTTACCTGACCTTCAGCCTGATCACCTACGCCGTCGGCGACCTGGGCCGCCTGCGCGCGTTCACGGTCGGCCTGTTCTCCCTCTACGGCATCGGCTTTCTCGGCTACGCGCTCGTTCCAGCCGGTGGCCCCTATCTGGCCTTCGCCCGGGAGTTCACCGTGCCGCTGGTCGGCGGCGCGATTACCGACTGGAACGCCGCGATCGTCCGTGCCGGATCGATCAAGGTCGATGTCTTCCCCAGTCTGCATGTCGCCGTTTCCAGCTTCCTGCTGGGCTTCGATTTCCGCCACCAGCGCCGCCGCTTCTGGCTCTATCTCGTGCCCTGCGTCGGCCTCTGGCTATCCACCTTGTTTCTGCGTTACCACTATCTGATCGATGTCCTGTTTGGCTTCGCCCTCGCCGCCCTGGCGCTCTGGCTGGCTGAGCGCCAATTCGCCCGGGAAAGGATTCCTGTATGACGCTTCAATCGTGTTTCGCTCTCGCCTTCGCCGACCCGCTGGCCTGTCAGGGCGACCTGGTCGGCGGCAAGGGGGCCAACCTCGCCCTGCTCAGCCAGAAAGGTTTCCCGGTACCGCCCGGATTCATCGTCACCGCCGGCGCCTACCGCGAGTTCGTACGCCACGCGGGACCGCTGCTTGACCGGGTTGTCGCCTTCCACGTCGACGATCCGGCCCTCCTGCGCCAGGAAGCGGCCGACCTGCGCCGGGAACTGGAAGCGCTGCCGCTGCCGGCCGAGGTGGACCAGGCAATCCGCCAGCAACTCGCAAGTTTTCCTGCCGACACGGCTTTTTCGGTGCGCTCCTCATCCACCTTCGAAGACCTAGCCGCGGCTGCCTTTGCCGGCCAGCACGACACCTATCTCGGCATCAGCGGCGTCGATTCCGTCCTTGACCGGGTGCGCGCCTGCTTCGCCTCGCTGTGGCAGGAACGGGCCATCGCCTATCGCAGGCAGCACGGTTTCGAGCATGCCGCGGCAGCCATGGCGGTCGTCGTCCAGACCATGGTGCGCTGTGACGTCGCCGGTGTCGCCTTCACCATCAATCCGGTCAGTGGGTCGCTGAAGGAAATGCTGGTCAATGCCAACTTCGGCCTCGGCGAATCCGTCGTCAGCGGCGACGGCGAGATCGACCAGTACGTGCTCGACCGCGACGGCAAGCTCTGTTCCAGCGTCATCGGCCACAAGACCGCGCGCGTCATCTGCGGTGAACATGGCTCCCAGGCCATCGAAGTCGGCGCCGAGGAAGCCGCCCGCCCCTGTATGCCGGATGCGGCGCTGGCCGAACTGGCGCTGCTGATGCGGCGGGTCGAAGACGCCTACCAGTTTCCGCAGGACATCGAATGGGGCATTGCCGGCGGTCAGCTCCACCTGCTGCAGTCACGGCCGGTGACCACCCTCCCGCCGCGCTGGACGCGCGACGAATCGGCCGAACGCTTTCCCAACGTCCTGACGCCGCTCGCCTGGGACATGGTCGAGGAAGGCTTCCACCGCTCGCTCAACCACTCCTTCCGCCTGATGGGCTACCCGCCTTTCACCGGCAAATGGTTCGGCATCCACGACCACTACATCTACGGCAACCAGAACGCCGTCGACCTGTATGGCGGTCGCGCGCCGATCCAGATCCGCTCGCTGGCCGAACTGGAGGCGGCCTTGCCGACATTGCGCGAACGCTTCGCCTGGGTTCAGGAGCTACCCCTCGAATGGTCGCGCGACCTCGACCGCTACCTGCTCGGCATCGGCGAGTTCATGGCCGAGCCGCTCGATGGCAAGAACCTGCTCCAGGTCTGGGAGTTCGTCCTGCGCGTAAATCGGGCGGGCACCGAATACTTTCTGCCCAACATCGCCATTTCGCTGACCCAGCGCATGCTGTACAAGGTTCTGCACGGACTGCTTGCCCTGCTGGCCGGCGATGCCCATGCCGGAGCCCGGCTGTTCGACGACCTGATGGCCCATTGCGAAACCAAGACCGGCATCATCACCAGGGAGCTCTATGGACTGGCGCAGCAGATCAACGCCACGCCAGCCCTCGGCGAACTGGTCCACGACACCCCGTCGCGCCAGCTCCTGGCCACCGGTGGCCTTGCCGCCTACCCGGAATTCGCTGCCCGCTTCGCCAAGTTCCTCGCCGACCATGGCCACCGGGAAACCGATTTCGATCCCTACCATCCGACCTGGATCGACGCGCCCTGGATCGTCCTCGACAATATCCGCCTGCTGGCCGAGAGATCAACCCACGAGTCGCCGCGCGACAAGGAACTCGATCTGCGCCTGCGCCAGATGGCCGCCGAAGCCACGCTGTTCGCGCGCCTGCCGGCCGATCTCCATTTCTTCTTCCATGAGTTGCTGCGCCTGGCGCGTGCCTACACGGCGCTGGACGACGTCGAGCATTATCAGACCACCCGCCTCACCCTTCCCCTGCGCAAGGGCCTGGGCGAACTCGGTCACCGCCTGGTCCGGCGCGGCGTGCTCGCCGAACCCATGGATGTCTTCTTCTGCCGCTTTCAGGCGCTCGATGCAGCCATCCGCGCCGACGACAACGCGCAGTGGGATCGGCTGGCCGCCAGCGTCCACGGCAGCAAGGCCGACTATCTCCAGCATCGCGCCACGACGCCGGCCTGGGTGCTCGGCGAGGAGCGCCCGGTGGAAGTGGAGGAGGTCAGCGAAGGATCGGGCCGCTTGCGTGGCCTCTCCGGCAGCCCCGGCTGCGCCGAGGGAGAGGTCTTCCAGGTGCTGTCGCCGGACGATTTTTCCGGTTTCCCGAAAGGCGCCGTGCTGGTCGCCCGGACGACCAATCCGGCATGGACGCCGCTTTTCTACTCCGCCTGCGCCGTGGTCACCGAGAGCGGCGGCCCGCTTTCCCACGGCGCCGTAACCGCGCGCGAAATGGAAATCCCCGCCGTGATGTCGGTGCATCGCGTGCTATCGACGCTGAAGAACGGCCGCCGCGTGCGGGTCGACGGCACCCACGGCACGGTCAGCCTGCTGGACTGAGTGCCTTCCTCCCCTCGGTAACGGAGAGAGAACTGGCCGTTTGTTTGCAGTCGCGCAGGTCGCGGCATTTCATCGGGTGCGGTAGGAGTAATGGCAGGCGACGCAGCCCGAAGTCAGGTTGGGCAGCAGCGCCAGCGCCTTGTCGCGGTCGCCGGTCTTGGCCGCCGTGGCAAATTCGCTGGCCGCCTTGTGGCCGTCCATGCCGATGCCGTGCATGGCCGGCGGCATGTGCGGGCCGGGCCGCGCGTCGAAGGGCTTGTCGCGGTGCTTGCCCATGGCCGACAGGCCCAGTTTGGTCTCGGCCGCCTCGCCGGCCTCCCGGACCTTGCCGGCGGCCAGCAGCGACAGCACCTCGTTGAGGGCGACGAGGTTGCCCTGCATCTCCTCGCGCAAGGCGTCCTGCGCCGGCGGCGGCAATTTGACGAGCTGGCGGGCATCGTCGGCGACGGCTGCGGTCGACGCCAGAAAAAGGGCAAAAACCAGGGCTTTCATGCGAAGCTCCTTCCGGAAACCAGGAAATCGACGACGATGCCGGCGAAGATCGCCGCGCCGACGTAGTTGTTGTGCAGGAAGGCCTTGAAGCAGACCATGCGCTCGCGGCCGCGAATCCACGTGTAATGGACGCCCATGATGCCGGCGGCGACCGCCAGCCCGGCGTAGAAGGCCCAGCCGAGGTCCTGTGCGTAGCCGACGCCACCGATGATGAGCAGCGTCATGGCGTAACAGAGCATCACCGCCGCCACGTCGAAACGCCCGAAGGTAATCGCCGAGGTCCTGATGCCGATTTTCAGGTCGTCGTCGCGGTCGACCATGGCGTATTCGGTGTCGTAGGCCACCGCCCAGAAGACGTTGGCGAGCAGCAGCCACCACGCTTCGGGCGGCACCTCGCCGAGCTGCGCCGCGTAGGCCATCGGGATGCCGAAGCCAAAGGCGACGCCAAGATAGGCCTGCGGAATGGCGAGGAAGCGCTTGGTGAACGGGTAGCTGGCGGCAAGGAAGAGCGCCGGCACCGAGAGCCAGATCACCAGCGGATTGCCGAGCAGCAGCACGAGCGCGAAGGCGCACAGCGAGAGGGCGGCGAACAGCGCCAGCGCTTCCTTCGTGGTCACCCGGCCGGCAGTCAGCGGGCGTTCCTTCGTCCGCTCGACATGCTTGTCGAAATCGCGGTCGGCGTAGTCGTTGATGACGCAGCCGGCCGAGCGCATCAGGACGGTGCCGAGCACGAAGACCCAGAGCACGATGCGGTCGGGCCGCCCGTCGGCGGACAGCCACAACGCCCACAGCGTCGGCCACAGCAGGAGCAGGATGCCGATCGGCTTGTCGAGCCGCATCAGCCTTTCATAGAGGTCGAGGCGTTCCCTGACGCGGTCGAGGCGCATTTCCATGAGGCCGATTCTACCCGAGCGACTACCTCCAGTCGCCGCGCCAACAGAATTGATTTGCGCCGCTGTTGGGTAAGGCTTCAGAACTCATGTAGCATCGTGCAGTTCTATCCAACAGTCGCCGATACGGTAGCCTGAAAATTCTAGGTACTAGACATGATCACCACGCATCAGCCAACCGCCGTCATTGTCCAGCAAGGCAAGGTACTGGACTTCATCGACGGCCAGACGCAACGTGAAGAAACCCCCGAAGAATACGTCCGGCAGGAAATCGCCAAATCGCTGGTCCGCGAGTATGGCTATCCGAAGAAGGATATCGCCGTCGAATTCACGCTGCGGCTCGGCAGCCGCAAACCGCGCGCCGATCTGGCCATCTTTACCGCCGATGCCGAACACAAGCAGGGAGCCGGCTACATCTTCGTCGAATGCAAGGCGCAGAGTGTCAAATCCAGCGACCGCAAGGAGGGGGTTGGCCAGTTGCACAGCTACCTTTCTGCCTGCCCGAATACTGCCTACGGAATGTGGACCAACGGCCTCGAACGATTCTGCTACCGCAAGGTTGTCATAGGCGGCCAGATCGTCTACGAGGAAATCCCCGACTTGCCCAGCTACGGCCAGACCGACGAAGACGCCGAGCGCCCGCGCTTCGACCAGTTGAAGCCGGCGACCTCCGATGCGCTGCTGTTCGCCTTCCGGCGTTGCCACAACTACATTGCAGGCAACCAAGGCTTGCAGAAACCCGAAGCCTTCTGGGAACTGCTGAAACTGATCTTCTGCAAGATTCACGACGAGCGCGATTCGCCCGAGGTTGAATTCTTTGCCGCAGCCAACGAGCGCAGCGGCATCAATGGCACACTCAAGGTCAAAGCCCGCCTCGACAAACTGTTTGGCGAAGTGAAGAAGGATTACCCGGCGATCTTCCCGGCCAACGAGGCCATTGCCCTAAATCCGCCAGTGCTGGCTTATCTCGTTAGCCAGTTGCAGATGTACTCGCTACTGGAATCGGATGTCGACGTCAAAGGCCATGCCTACGAAGAAATCGTCGGCGCGAACCTGCGAGGCGACCGCGGCGAATTCTTCACCCCGCGCAATATCTGCAACATGGCCGTGGCCATGCTGGAACCTGAAGAAGGCAAGCTCACGCTCGATCCAGCCTGCGGCACGGGCGGCTTCTTGATTGCCGCAATGAACCGCGTCATCGAGAAAACCCGCGCCGCCGAAATCGAGCGCTGGAAAGGCGATGTGGAGCGTGCCGAGCCGAAAATCCGCGATCGCATTACGAAGTATGCCGGCAGTTGCATCGTCGGCCTCGACTTCAATCCCAACCTCGTCAAGGCCAGCAAGATGAACATGGTCATGAACAACGACGGGGCAGGCGGCCTGTATCAGGCCAATTCGCTGGCCAGTCCGGCGACTTGGGAAGAAGGTTTGCGCGAGCGAGAATTGCTCGGCAAGGTCGATCTGATCTTCACCAATCCGCCGTTCGGCTCGAAGATTCCCATCGACGATCCCACCATCCTCGAAAAATTCGACCTCGGTCACGCATGGAGTTACGACAAGGTAGCCGACACATGGACGAAGACCGAGAACATCCAGAAGTCCCAGCCACCGGAAATTCTGTTCATCGAGCGCTGTGTCCAATTCCTCAAGCCGGGCACCGGTCGCGTGGCGATGGTGATGCCGGACGGCATTCTCGGGTCCCCCGGCCTGGGCTATGTGCGCGAGTGGATTCTGACCCACACCCGTGTGCTGGCATCTGTCGATCTGCACCCGGACACCTTCCAACCCAGCGTCAGCGTGCAAACCAGCGTGTTGGTACTGCAACGCAAGACCGAGCAGGAAATCGCGCTGGAAAAGGCCGCCAGCCGCAAGAACGATTACAGCGTCTTCATGGCCGTCGCCAACCACGTCGGCCACGACAAGCGCGGCAACCGGACCTATGTGCGCGACAAGAAGGGCAATGAAATTGTCGAGGAAATCGAGGAAGACTCGAAGGAATACGAGAACGGCAAGCCCATCTACAAGAAGCAGAAGACACTACGCAAGGTCGTTGACGACAACACCCAGCAAATCGCCCAGGCATTCCGCAAATGGCTCTCCGAGCAAGACTGAGTCCGCCGCGCGAGGAGCGCGACGATTGGCCGTGGCATCACGCCAAGTGGACGGTCTTGTCTGCTTCGTTGTTGATGGGTGGCGACCGGCGCATGGAAGCCGAAAACTATTTGGCCGGCGGCTACGGCATTCGTTTGGCGATGGAAGCGCGCAAGGCCGGTTGGACGAGTATGGGCAAACTTGCCAAGGTCTGGCAGCCTTCACGCCTCAAAGGGATTCAGGTTTCGCGTGAGTTCGGCTACCCATATCTTGCAGCTACACAGGTGTTCGACCTGCGGCCTGTCCCTCGCAAGTTTCTCTCGCTGGATAAGACACCGGATGCCGACAATCTTTTCGTCGCTGATGGACAAATTCTCGTTACCCGTTCCGGGAGTGTCGGGCGCGCGACGCTGGCCCACAAGCCCCACGAGGCAGTCATTATTTCCGACGATCTGTTGCGTGTCGTACCGCAACAAGAAAAGCTATGGGGCTGGCTCTATGCCTACCTGCGCGCTCCGCAGACACGCGCCATGATGACCTCGGCGCAATACGGCCACATCATCAAGCACCTCGAAGTCAGCCACTTGAACGCGCTGCCGATGCCGGTGCTGAGGGATGAGTTGCTTCGAGATTTCCGCACCAAGGTTCAAACCATTCTCGACGCGCGCAATCAGGCGCAAGCCCTCCTGATGGAAGCTGAATCCCGTTTCGAGGCTGCTATCGGCACGCCGGATACCCAGGACATTGGCGAAGCTGGATTCTCTATCCGAGCATCCGGCATATTCGCTGGCCGCCGCCGAATGGAAGGCTTTTTTCACAATCCCGCCGTGCGCGCGATTCGGGCACATTTCTCGGCACGCAAGCTGAAAACTACGGCACTGGCGGCAGGTGGCTTCAATGTATGGCTGCCAAACCGTTTCAAGCGCATTACTGCCGAAGATGGAGTTCCGCTCCTTGATAGCTCCGATCTATTTGAGATCAATCCCGACATCAGCCGTCTCATAGCAGACGGCGACTTTGGCGACCTACACAAAGGTAAAGTCAAAGCCGGCTGGCTGATGGTATCTCGCTCTGGACAAATCTACGGGCTTAATGGTTCAGTGGCGATTGCCAACAGTTTCCATGAAGGCAAGGTTGTTTCCGACGACATCATCCGAATCGCTCCCCGTGCAGATGCTCTCATCAGACCTGGCTACCTATTTGTGGCCATGACGCATCCGACATTAGGCCGCCCGCTGGTGAAGGCGCAGATTTATGGGTCGAGCATTCCGCATCTTGATGTGGTCGATGTTGAAGCACTGGAGATTGTTCGACTACAGCCAAACATCGAAGACACGATTGCTGACCTTGCCGAGCAAGGAGCCGCCCTGCTCGCAAAGGCTGACCTACTGGAAAACGACATCGCCGCCGATGCCGAGGCGATCATCGACCGCTTCATAGCAGGCGACACGCGCGAAATTGTTGTCATGCGATAAGCTTCTGGATCGCTGCACATTTCATTCAGATCAACTACCGCTCGGAAAACTTGGCCAATGGTGACATGGGGTGGTGTTATCGCCAAGATGGTCGAGTTTCTGGTCACGAAATGGGCCAGCCGAAAAATTGATCTTGCCTTCGACGACAGGAAAAGAACGGCGTGGATGTTTGTCCGTCTGCACCATGCACTGAAAGACCTAAGCAAGCTCACAACGTCCATTTACGAAGAAATAGGCGTTCAATCCAAAAACGATGGCAGAAGCGATTCTGCATGGCTATCTGAAGTAGACCGTAGCGTCTCCGATCTCTCAAACGAGTTCTTCCGGATTGGCGATCAACTGGATGAAGCCTTGGCGATTTTCGACCCGGTCTTGCACCACGCGCTTCTACACCTTACCTTCAGCAAGGGCTCGCTCCTCGTGGCTGCTGCAGGGGCGTTTACCGTTGAGACAGATGTGACGGAGAACAACCAGCAAATCCAATATACATATCCGCTGGAAGCTCTCATAAATATCAATTACGCGCAGCATTACTCGTGGCTGGAGAGCCACAGGGAAATCGACCTCGACAAACTCGAATGGCCACAGACAGTCTTGATCGGACTTGAAACGAATCTCTATATCTCGGAGGGCACCGTTCCGAGCAAGCGCTCCCCAAACTATGTCGAGAATGTGGCGGCTCTCCAGAGCATTCTCGAACACCACGGAGCACTGTTAGAACAAGCGAACTCGGCCTTGGCCACATTTATACGAGAAAATTTTTCTATTGACGACTTACTTTTCAGCAAGTGAAACAGAACAGCCGTCGGACCAGCCCACTGGAACTCATCAGGATTCCGACAAACTGGCCGGAGCGACAAGACTCAGTTGTCAGTATCACTTCCAGTCACCAAGCAACCGCCCGACGATCTCCTGCAGGTTCTCCGGCGTCGCCCCGGCCGGCGGCACCGGCGGTGCGCCGACGACAGCGATCCGGGCGAAGAGGCCGCGGCGGAACGGCTTGCTCATTGCCGGGCCGCCCTTGCGCGAGAAGAAACTGCCCCACAGGCCCTGCAGCGCCAGCGGGATGACCGGTACCGGATCGCGCTCGAGGATGCGCGTGACGCCGGGGCGGAACGGGTAGATCTCGCCGGTATCGGTGATCCGCCCTTCCGGGAAGATACCGACCAGTTCGCCTTCGCGTAGCGCCAGCGAGACCTCGGCAAACGCCGCCTCCATCATCACAGCGTCTTCCCGTGCCGATGCGATCGGGATCGCCCGGGTATGGCGAAAGATGAAGGAAATGAGCGGCGTCCGGAAGATGTGGTGATCCATCACGAAGCGGATCGGCCGCGGCGACACGGCCATCA